>JBJEMB010000110.1:0-16274 GCA_051879455.1 Lachnospiraceae bacterium | reverse complement strand
GGGTGGCTGACTTTACTCTCTTTTCTACCCCATATATCTCATATGATCAGACACCATCATGGCAATTTTAAATGTCAGTGCGTCTTCAAATACTCTGACGTCGAGTCCTGTCTTTTTCTGAATCTTTTCCAGACGATACACCAGTGTATTCCGGTGAATGTAAAGTTGTCTGGCTGTTTCAGAGATGTTCAGGTTGTTATCGAAGAACGTAAAGACTGTTGCCAGTTCTTCGTCTTCGAACAGTCCCACAGCATCGCCGCCGAATACTTCTTCCAAGAACATCTTGCATAAGGATTCCGGAAGTTGGTGGATCAGGCGCCCGATTCCAAGCTCGTTATAAGCGAGGATACTCTTTTCTACATAAAAGACGCGGCCTACTTCCAACGCCATATCGGCTTCTTTGTAGGATTTTGATACATCTTTCAGTTCATCTACAATGGTTCCATAGGATACGCGCACACTGACCATTGCTTCCATATTAAGAGTATCTGCTATGGTTCTTGCTATGTGTCCAAGCTGTAAATAACCTTCTGTACTTTCCAGTGCCTTTACGACAATGACATGCTTTTCATCGACAGCTGTAACAAAATCTTTTGTTCCTGTTGCATACAGACCTTTCAAAGTATCCAGGATCAGGTTTTCCCCTTCATTACGTGCCTCTACAAGAAATACCGCTCTTCTTTGCTCTACCGGAATTTTCATTTTCTTCGCCTGATTGTAGACATCTACAAGCAACATATTGTCCAGAATCAGGTTCTGAATAAATCTGTTTTTATCCATCTTTTCCCTGTGAACAAACAGAAGATTGGAAAGCTGACTGACACCTAATCTTCCTGCCATCTCAATAGCTTCATTTTCACCTCTCAGCACCAGTATGTAAGTCGGTTCATCTTCATCGAAAACCTGAAATAGTCCAATCTTGTCTTCTATCTGTGATGGTTTTTCTTCATCACAAAAATCAGAAACCTTTTTCTCAAGACCGATCATTTTCTCATGTGTCATAACGAGACAGATACCTCGCATATCCCATATCGCACATTCCATTCCGGTAATGTTTTTAATATCCTGCACCACCTTATGTAAGATTTGATTTGACAGCATTGCTTCCCCTCCTCGTGCATTTACAATTCACACTTTGTATATGGTGTTCCAAATTTCTTTAATATCTCTTCTTCTCGCTTCTGACACGTAAAGATAATCACCTGCCTGTCGCTTTTTGCAAGCCAGCGAAGAGTACTTTCAAGTCTTTTATCATCGTAGTATACAAATGTATCGTCTAGCACCAAAGGATAATTTTCTTCCTTCAGCACTTCTGCCGCAGCCACACGAAGAGCCAGATATAATTGTTCGACAGTACCACGGCTCAACTGCTCAATTGGTATTTTTCTCTCTCCGCTCACAAGGCTCATTCTCAGATTGTCTTCCAGCACAAGACGCGAATATTTTCCATTGGTAAGTTCAGCAATGATCTTCGATGCCCTCTCGTTCATCCGCTCTTTAAGACGCACCTGAAAATCTGCTGCCAGTTCATTTAGTGTACTGACAGCCAGATCAACAGCCTCTCTCTGGCGTTCAAGCTCCCAGAATTCCTCTCCCATTTCATGCATTTCTTCCAGCTGCTCTCTAAGATTATTGTACTGTGTTTCCTTTTCCCGAAGCTCCTCTTCCCCACGTTCTGCTTCCCATAAAAGTTTCTCCAGAGGAATCTTTTCTTCCTCCGGGGTTATCTCTTCCAGAAGTTTCTCCGGTTCGCTCTTTTCCTGCTTCTTACTTACCTTCATACGGTTCCATGTATAGATAAGGCATAAAAGCGTCAACACAATTGCCACAAGATAATTCCATGGTTTATTGATTACAAAGCACACAAGCACAATTCCGATAATAAAAACAAGAATCTCAACCGGATGGATTCTCCATTTCTTTGGTCTGAGTTCATCGATCACCCGGTTATTCTCTATTTCTTTTGTTTCTTTCTGGTGCTCTTTCCGATAAGCAATCTGCTCTTTTAAATTATCCTGTTCACCCTGCAGCCTGTGTACATCTCTCCAGATAAAAGATGCCTCCTGCTCAATCTTTTCACGTTTCAACTGATTTTTTCGAAATTCTTCTTTAATCTCTCTTTCGATGTCATGCCTTCTTTCTTTCAGACGGTTCAATGCCCCGTCAAAGTCAAGTTCTCCGTCACCGGACGCGTAAAAATTGGTCGCATAATTTCGAAGCTCTGAGGCTAATGGCTGACCTGGTTCTGCCTTAAGCTGACCCACAGACACCGTATTTTCGTAAACCGCTTCTGAAAGTTCTCCGAGGATCATCTTAAGATCCCCATCTTCTACAGAAAGCTCCTCTCCATCATCTTCGCAGAAAAGTACTGCCTTTTTTGTATGTTTATCAAAATTTCTGTCGAGACAGAATATCTTCCCTCCGATTTCAAACCGGAGCTTTCCAGAGTAAAATCCCGGATTCTCCCACGGTTCATACCTGCTGAATGTATCATTTACAGATGCCCGTCCTCTGCCTCGCTCCAGTCCAAACAGCATACTTTTTATAAACGTATGAATCGTTGATTTTCCTGACTCATTCTCTCCGTAAATCAGATTCACTCCATCTGACAGAGTCATTTCTTTTTCCTTTAATTTTCCAAAATTTCTGATCTTCAGGTTTAATATTTTCATCTAATCAGCCTCTTCTTGTCTCCATCAACGCCTGCACGCCTTCGCACATTGCGCGGTATTCCACAGAATTTTCATCATATTTTGAGAGCCTGGCAATAAGGCTCCCGAGAATATTATCACGATTCTGCTCTCTTAATTTTTCAAAATTATACGCTGGCTTTGTCTCATCAAACACTTCCAGAACATTTCCATAAGTGTCCAGAACATCTGTCCGAAACACTGTATCGGGATTTCGAAATCCTTTCAGTGTCACCCGGTAAATATTGGAAACACCTCTTTTTTCTATCATTTCTTTTACTCTCTGTGTAAGTTCGAATGAACTCATATCTCCATCCACCGAGACATCCATGCGGACATACTCCCGTGATGCGAATGGCACAAATTCTATACGACATCCGGTATCTGTGATCTCTCCGGAAATATAGCCGTGAACTCCCGTATCATTTTTATCAATCGGCTCCAGCGCTCCACTGTATGCCATTTTATCCGGAATAACAATCTGAGGCTTATGAATGTGCCCAAGCGCCACATAATCGTATCCGTAAGAAGCGAGTTCCTCCTTCTGTACAGGTACATGTTTAGCATCTCCCCCGTGTACCATCAGGATCTCAACCTGCTGCCTTCCTTCTGCCTTTTTCCCAAGATAAGGCATATCTTCCCGCTCTTTTTGGTGATAGCTAAAACTGTATACTGCAGTATGGATCTTTGGAATCTCTACAACATCCAGACTGCTGCTCATAATCATAGATACATTTTCCGCCCAGGGAAATGTCCGATAGTAAGAATCTTTTTTCAGGTAATCATGATTCCCCACACATAACACTACAAAAGTTTCCTCAAGAGAAGAAAAAAGCGCATTCACTTCCCGAAGCTCCCGAAGAAGTGGCTGACGGTGAAATAAATCCCCAGCGATCAGAAGAAGCTCTGTTTTTTCTTTTCTGCACTGCTCCACAACCCTTTTAAGACTTGTCCATATTTCCTTTTCCCGGGTTTTTGAATACGCTCCTGCGGCGTCCGGCTTTGCCCCCAAATGTACGTCTGCGATGTGTATGAATTTCATCTGTCTCTCCTTCTTCTTTTTTTGCTTTTGACGGCAGTGTTACAATAAACTGTGTCTTTAAATCATCACTTTTTGCCATAACTCTTCCGCCATGAAGCTCAACAATCTCTTTTGCAATTGCAAGTCCAAGACCTGCTCCTCCGGTTCCGCTTGATTTGGACCTTGAACCGTCCACACGGTAAAATTTTTCAAAGATCGTCTGAAGCATATTTCCGGGAATCTTGTCTCCTTCATTGGTAAACACAATCTCAATATCATTCCCTTTCATCTTTGCACCGATCAATATTTCCGTATTTTCATAACAGTATGCAATTGCATTACGAAGGATATTGTCAAAGACACGGGCAAGTTTATCCGGATCTCCATAGACTTCCAGATTTTCCTCTACATCCACTTCACATTGAAGATGTTTTTCCTGAAGGACCCCGTAAAGCTCATCTGCGAGCTGTTCCAGCATCAGTGACAGATTAATATCCACTGGTTCCAATTCGATATTCTGAAGATTGAATCTTGTGATATCAAAAAATTCATTGATCAAAGCACCCAGCCGCTGAGATTTTTCCAGTGCAATGTGAATGTATTTTTCTCTTTCCTCCGGATTCATGTCCGGATGCGCATCCAGCATCGTAAGATATGCAACGACCGACGTCAGTGGTGTCTTCAGATCATGGGCCAGAAACAGCACCAGATCATTTTTCTTCTGCTCACTCTCTATGGATTCCAGCTCCTGACGGCGAATCGTCGCTTTGATCTCATTCAGTCGGATTTCAATCGGCTTTAACTCTGTGATCAGATGCACTGGTTCATTCGAATCGGAGATGATATTTTCAATACCATCTCCTACCTGATCCAGATACTTTGTCATCTTAGACAATGCCACATAGAAAAACATAGCAAATAAGAGCAGAAAACCTACAATCATAAAAAAGATCTTGTTATCGCCGATTAAACGCCAGTATAGATCGATTGCAGTCTGCTCTTTTATATGCAAAGCGGTTAAAACATTTACAAAAACTTTAGCAAAACTGTCATTGTATATACCATCAATGACATAGTTAAGCAAAAACCCTCCTACCAGCACAGTGATGGCTGTGACGAGAACGGTCTGCAGAAGTATCGTAAATTTCAGTTTTTGGTAACTATTCTTCAACCTTATACCCCACTCCCCACACCGTTTTTATGAAATCAGATTTTCCGGTAGGCGCAGACATCTTCTCGCGAAGATGTCTGATATGTACCATCACCGTATTGTTACTGTTTTTATAATATTTTTCATTCCATACTTTCTCAAAAAGCTCTTCGGAACTGATCACTTTTCCTCTGTTCTCACATAAAAGCCAAAGAATATCAAACTCAATCGGTGTCAATGTCAACGGCACCTCATTGTAGATACACTCATGAGAAGTCCTGTTAAGGAACAGCCCTCCGAAATCAATAATATCACCGGCATCTTTTCCACCGTCATTGTACTGTGTATACCTTCTAAGCTGCGCTTTCACTCTGGCTACAAGCTCCAGCGGATTAAACGGCTTCGGAATATAATCATCCGCACCCAGTGTCAGTCCGGTAATCTTATCCATATATTCTGTCTTGGCAGTCAGCATGATTACCGGGAACGTATACTTTTCCCTGATCTGCTTCAGAATCTGGAAACCATCCACATCCGGAAGCATGATATCCAGAATGGCAAGATCAATCTTCATATTGTTAATACAGGCAAGCGCATCTTCCCCCGTATAAAACTTAAATACATTATACTGGTCATTCTGCAGATATAACTCAATGACATCGGCGATTTCCTTTTCATCATCCACTACCAAAATGTTCATATATGTTTCCTCCTATAGCTCACAGTTATTCACTGTTCTTGGGAACGGGATCACGTCACGGATGTTACCCATTCCTGTCAGATACATCACACATCTCTCAAATCCGAGACCAAATCCGGAATGTCTTGTGGAACCATATTTACGAAGATCCAGATAGAAACCGTAGTCTTCTTCCTTAAGTCCCATCTCTTTCATTCGCGCAAGAAGCTTTTCGTAGTCATCCTCTCTCTGGCTTCCTCCGATGATCTCACCAATTCCCGGAACAAGGCAATCCACTGCTGCTACCGTCTTGCCGTCATCATTCATCTTCATATAGAACGCCTTGATATCCTTCGGATAGTCTGTCACGAATACCGGACGTTTAAACACTTCTTCGGTCAGATATCTCTCATGTTCTGTCTGAAGGTCAGCTCCCCAGGATACTTTATACTCAAATTTATCATTGTTCTTTTCCAGGATTTCAACAGCTTCCGTATAAGTCACTCTTGCAAAATCGGAAGACACAACGTTTTTAAGTCTTTCGATCAGACCTTTATCTACAAATGAATTGAAGAAATTCATCTCTTCCGGTGCATGTTCCATTACATAGTTGATTACATACTTAAGCATTGCTTCCGCAAGCATCATGTTGTCATCCAAATCTGCAAATGCCATCTCCGGCTCAATCATCCAGAACTCAGCGGCATGTCTTGTTGTGTTGGAATTCTCTGCACGGAATGTCGGTCCGAATGTATAAATATTTCTGAACGCCTGTGCATATGTCTCCCCATTCAGCTGACCGCTTACTGTAAGATTTGTTTCTTTTCCGAAGAAATCCTGTGAATAATCAATGCTGCCGTCCGGATTCTTCGGCGGATTTTCCATATCTAGCGTGGTAACACGAAACATCTCTCCTGCTCCCTCACAGTCACTTCCTGTGATCAGTGGGGTGTGAACATAGACAAAATCTCTCTCCTGGAAAAATTTGTGAATAGCATATGCTGTCAGAGAACGCACGCGGAACACTGCCTGGAATGTATTTGTTCTCGGTCTCAAATGTGAGATTGTTCTCAAATATTCAAAGCTGTGGCGCTTTTTCTGCAGCGGATAATCCGGTGCAGATGCACCTTCAATTTCAACCGTATCCGCCTGGATCTCAAAAGGCTGTTTTGCCTGTGGTGTAGCAACAAGAGTACCTGTCACGATAATCGCAGCTCCTACGTTTAATTTGGATACTTCTGCAAAATTGTCCATTTTATCGTGATATACTACCTGAAGCGGATTAAAAAATGTACCGTCATTCACAACAATGAATCCAAATGTCTTAGAATCCCTGATGCTTCTTACCCATCCACCTACAGTGATCTTTTTATCCAGATAGTCCTCCTGATTTTTGTATAATTCTCTGATTGTAATCAAATCCATACCAAATAACTCCTTTTATCTAATTTTTTCCGCCAGCCACAGAGCGATATCTTCATATACCTGCGCACGGTCTGTCTCGTTGAGGATCTCGTGTCGGTCATCTTTGTATAGCTTAAGCTTTACATCACATATTCCTGCGTCAATATATTTCTGATAAACTCTGCGGACTCCTTTTCCGAATCCTCCCACCGGGTCCTGTTCCCCGGACACAAAGAAAACAGGAAGTTCTCTTTCTATTTTATATATATTTTCTTTTTTTGCAAGGGTCTTCATGCCTTCAAACATATGATAATAGCCATTTACCGTAAAAACAAAGTTGCAGAATGGATCTTCTAAGTATTCCGCTCTCTTGGCAGGATCTGATGTCACCCAGTCTTTCTCACTTTCGCAAGGTTTAAAATGTCTGTTAAAACTTCCGAAACTGATCGCATTCACAAGCGTACTCCTATATCTCCACCCCTTTATGGCCGCAATCATTTTACAGAGAGCCTGACCTGACATAAGTTCCGGCATTGCATGATAACCTGTTCCCATAATGATTGCACCGGCAAGACCTTTACTGTAGAGGGTCAGATACTGACGTAAAAGAAAGGAGCCCATACTGTGCCCCAGCATAAAATATGGGACATCTGCATGTTTGTCCTGTATGTTAAGACGAAGATTATGTATATCTCCTATAACATATTCATTACCGGAAGTCTCATGAAAATATCCATGATCCTCCTCATGCTGCACAGACTTCCCATGTCCAAGGTGATCATTTCCCACAACAAGGAATCCTTTTTCTGTCAGATATGATGCAAACTCTTCATATCTGTTAATGTGCTCTACCATGCCGTGGCTGATCTGAAGTACGGCACAAATCTCTCCTTCCGGGGCCCACTCTACCCCATAAATCTCAGTGGCCCCATCACAGGATTGGTAATAAAACTCTCTTTTTTTCATAATTTTCCCTGATTTCTAACGCTCGTGAACAGGAATATATTCCCGATGTTCTGCCAATGGCTTATAAGCCGGACGGATGATCTTATCTGCATTTTCAAGTTCTTCCAGTCTGTGAGCACTCCATCCTACAATACGTGCAGCAGCAAAAATCGGTGTATACAGTGACTTTGGCAAATTCAGCATGCTGTAGACCAATCCACTGTAAAAGTCCACATTTGCATTAACTCCCTTATATATCTTTCGTCTCTGACCGATAACTTCCGGAGCAAGTCTCTCTACTGTTTCATACAGTGCATACTCTTCTTCTCTTCCCTTTTCCTTTGCAAGCTGAGCTACAAAAGCACGGAAAATATCCGCTCTTGGGTCAGAGATCGAATAGATTGCATGCCCCATTCCATAGATCAGACCTTTTTGGTCGAATGCTTTTTTATCCAGAAGGTCATACAGATACTGCCTTACTTCATCCTCATCCTTCCAGTCAGATACCTGCTCCTTCATATCATCAAACATCTCTGTCACCTTAATATTCGCGCCACCATGTTTTGGTCCTTTCAGCGATGCCATCGCCGCTGCAATCGTTGAATAGGTGTCTGTACCGGACGAAGTAACCACATGTGTCGTAAATGTGGAATTGTTACCTCCACCGTGATCCATATGAAGAACCAGTGCCATATCAAGGATCTTCGCCTCAAGTTCTGTATATTTTCTATCCTCTCTCAGCATCATCAAAATATTTTCTGCCGTAGAAAGCTCCGGAGACGGTGCATAAATAAACAAATCATCTCCTCTTCGATAGTTATATGCATGATATCCATATACCATAAGCATCGGGAACTGACTGATCAGGTTCAGACACTGTCTCAGAACATTCGGGATAGAAGTATCATCCGCTTTTGCATCATAAGAGTACAGATTCAAAATGGAACGTGACAAACTGTTCATTCTATCTCTGCTTGGCGCCTTCATGATCACATCCCGCACAAAATTCGGCGGCAGTGTCCGACGCTCAACCAGTGTGTCGTGGAACATCTCCAGTTCTTTCACAGATGGAAGTTCTCCAAACAAAAGGAGATATGCGATCTCCTCAAATCCAAAATTTCCTTCCTTCAAAAATCCCTGAACAAGATCTTTAATATTATATCCTCGGTAATATAGATTTCCCTCGCATGGGACTTCTTTTCCGTCTACGATTTTTTTCGCACAGACATCTGAAATGTTTGTAAGTCCCGCAAGAACTCCTTTCCCATTTATATCGCGGAGTCCTCGTTTCACATCATACTCCGTATACAAATTTCTATCGATCGCATTGTTCTTCAGACACAATTCTGAAAAATGCTGTATCTCCGGTGTGATTTCAAATAATGCTCTTTTAACGTTGTTCGCCATATCATCATCCTTTCTGTCAAAATTCTATCTGCAATCTCTGGTTTCAGAACGACATTTTCATATTCCGCTACCCCTGACGCTCCCGTTTACAGAGCATATTGCTAAGGCTGGCAAATTCTTCCAGCGTCAGTGTCTCTCCACGGACTCCGGCACCTTTTCCAAGAGACTCTACAATCTCGGTGATCGTTTCTTTTGAAAAATCAAACTTATCCGAATTTTTAAGTCCGTTTGCTAACGTTTTCCTGCGCTGATTAAATGAAGCTCTGATAATGTCAAACATCAACCTTTCATCCAGAACTTCCACCGGCGGTTTATCATGGAGAGTAAGCCTGATCACAGCCGAACCCACCTTAGGTCTCGGCATAAAACAGTTCGGTGGTACATTTGCAACGATATAAGGTTCTGCGTAATATTGCACCGCAAGCGACAACGCTCCATAATCCTTGTTGCCCGGTCCCGTCTGCATTCGTTCGGCCACCTCTTTCTGAACCATTACCGTAATACTCTTTGCCGGAATATGATTCTCGAAAAGTCCCATAATGATTGGCGTCGTAATATAATACGGAAGATTCGCCACTACTTTGATCGGCCTTCCATCATTTTCCTCATCCACAAGCTTCTGAATGTCTACTTTTAATATATCGTCATTGATAATCCTGACATTTTCATAATCACTCAGAGTATCAGAAAGAATCGGGATCAGATTCTTATCAATCTCTACCGCTATAACCTTCCTCGCTGCCTCTGCAAGATACTGCGTCATTGTCCCGATCCCCGGACCAATCTCAAGAACCATATCCTCCTTTGTAATGTCTGCCGCTTTCACAATCTTATCTAATACATGTGTATCAATCAGAAAGTTCTGTCCAAATTTCTTCTGAAATGAAAACTGATACTTTTTAAGAACTTCAATTGTATTCTGCGGATTGCCCAATGTCGGTCTGCCCATATATTTTCTCCCACATAAATCTAATTTACTCTCATTTCAGAGTGTTGTGTCTAGTATACAATATTTTATTCCCGAATGCATTACATAAAAAGGAAATTTACATTAAGAAAGTGTGAACTTTATACCTTCATCATCCGGTATCCAACCCCAATATGTGTCTGTATATACTGCGGTGAATCCGGCTCGCTTTCCAGTTTTTTACGCAGTGTTGCCATGAACACCCGCAGGGATGCTATGTCATTATCCCAGCTGCTGCCCCATATTTTTTGTGTAATATATGTGTGTGTCAGCACTTTTCCTACATTTCTCGACAAAAGGCAAAGCAATTTATACTCAATAGGCGTCAGATGCAGCTCCTTTTCCCCAAGGTAAGCACATCCCGCCGCATAGTCTATCCGAAGGCTTCCATTCGTAAAGACTGCAGGTGCTTCGCTCTGCATATAGGAAAGCCGCCTTTTCGTCACACGAAGGCGCGCCAGAAGCTCTTCTACGGAAAATGGTTTCGTCAGATAATCATCTGCTCCTGCATCCAGTGCATCAATCTTATCTGCATCTTCACTTCTCGCACTGACCACGATAATTGGCACATTAGACCATGTCCGTATTTTCTTTATCACTTCGACCCCATCCATATCAGGCAGTCCCAGATCCAGAAGTATGGCATCCGGATTGTGTGATGCTGTCTCTAAAATTGCCGCCTCTGCATTCGGTGCTGTAAGAAAACGATAGTCATTCGCTTTTAATGTCGTTGTGATTAGATTCCGGATCGGCACATCATCTTCGACGACCAAAATCAACATTTTATTCATGTAATTCAACCTCCCCTGCCGGCAATGTAAATCGAAATAGTGCTCCATGTGGCAGATTATCTTTTACTTCTATCTCTCCGCCATGGGCATTGACAATCGACTTGCACAAAGCAAGTCCCAGTCCTAGGCTTCTTCGGCTGTCTGCCACTTTATTTGCCCCACTGTAAAACATCTCAAACACATGTGGTTTTGCTTCATCCGGGATCCCGTTTCCGGTATCAGAAATTTCCACCACTACTTTATTCTCTACTTTTTTCGCAGAGATCTCTATGGTGGAACCAGGCGGAGTATATTTCACTGCATTATCAATAATATTTATAATAACCTGTACAATCAGTTTTCCATCAACCAATGCAATAATAAATTCGTCACTTTCTTTTACAATAATCTTATGTTCCCCACTTTTGCGGTTGATATGACGCGATGCTTCTGTAATAATCTCATCCATCAGCTCTGCATTCACATTAAGATTCATCTTTTCCTCTTCAATTCTGGTGACGGAAAGAAGATTTTCCACCAGATCGATAAGCCACATTGCATCATCATAAATATCCGTGTAAATTTGTTTTTTCGTATCTTCATCGAACTCCTGTCCGTTGGAAAGCAGATTACTCGCATTTCCGGAAATCGATGTGAGCGGAGTTCTCAGATCATGAGAAATCGCCCGCAAAAGATTGGAACGAAGCTGCTCATTCTTGGCCATGATCGCAGCTTCTTCCTTTTCCCTTGCATTTTTCTCATTTTCAAGCGCCAGTGCACATTCACCTAAAATAGAAAGGACCATGCTGTTTTCAAACGCCTCCAGAGGCATTTCATCTATTTTTATTCCGATCACTCCGTACACCTCATCATTTACACGTATAGCAAGATAAAGATGTTTTGCATGAGAAAATGTATCCGTTGTTGCTCCTGCATGTTTATTGTTTTTCATAGCCCACACGGCAACTTCTGTCTCTTCCTCTGCCAGAGTCTCTTCTGACAGTTTTTCTTCTGACAATTCCTCCTCTGTTCCACTATTTGCAAGAAAGACATATGGATTCTCCAGTTTTTTATCCTGAACAAGATAAATCACAATATCCCTGTTAAGAAGCTTTAGCAGTTGACTTGCTGTTGCCTTTACGATCTCTTCCCGGGATGCTGCCTGCTGTAATAGCTGGTTTGTCTCAAACAACACTCTTGTCCTGTAAGAAGTTGTTGCCGCCTGCTTCGCGTGACTTTTAAGTCTTGACGGCAGTGACCCCGTAATAAACGCAGCAATGAACATGACGGCAAATGTAACAATATATCCTTTGTCATATGCCCACAATGTAAAATACGGACTCGTAAAGAAAAAATTAAATACAAGAACGCTCGCAATTGCCAGAATCATACTATAAAACCGGTGACCTGTTATAATAGATGTAATCAAAACGCCAAGAATATAAATCGTGACAATGTTTGCCTCCGAAAATCCATTTCTGACAAAAAGGAAGCTGATGATCGTTGCTATTATAAGAATCAAAAGCGTTATGAAAGCATCTTCCAACCGGAAAATTTTTTCAGAGCGCTTCGTATGCTTCGCATTTAACATCCGGGAAGCATTCATATTCCCATCCGGAATAATGTGGATATCTATGTTTGGCGCATTTAAAATCAGCTGATCCGAGAGTGCCGGTCTTCCCAAAAATGTCCGGTGCGTTCTCTGACTTCGTCCCACAACAATCTTGGAGACACCGGATAACCTTGCAAACTCTGCAATCTGGTATGCAATATCATCTCCATATACCGTCTCAATCTTTGCCCCTAGCTGCTGTGCCAGACGAATGTTTTTTCTCAGTCGTTCCCTGTCTTTTTCTTCCATCCTTTCATAATCCGGCGTCTCCACAAAAAGTGCTGTAAATTTACAGCGGAATGCATTTGCCATCCTTGCGGCCATCCGTATGATCTTTTCATTTGACGGCGAAGCGGATATACACACCAGAATATGTTCCTGAAAATCATATTTTGCCGAAACAAGATTTGCTCTGTCAGCACAGCGTCTGAGCGCAAGTTCACGAAATGCTGACAGATTATCGAGTGAAAGTTCTCTTTTACCACAAAACTGCGCCGATTTCATCCGTTCCAGAAGCTCCTGCGGGGAAATATCTACAAATTCCACCTGATCTGCATTGTCAAATACTGAATCCGGGATCCGTTCCGGCACCACATCTCCTGTCATGGACGCAACCGTATCATTCAGACTTTCTATGTTCTGCACGTTAACCGTCGTATATACATCTATTCCTGCTTTTAAAAGTTCTTCCACGTCCTGATATCGCTTCAAATGTCGACATCCTTCCGCGTTTGTATGCGCCAGCTCATCCAAAAGTACAAGCTGCGGCTTTCTTTCGATTGCCGCATCCAGATTAAATTCTGTCTCCAATTGAGGCAGTTTCTCTAATTCACTTAAGAGTGTAGCCCCTTTCGTTTCTCCGTGCAGATTGACATACCCTGCTACTACATCGATTCCTCTTCGCTTGGCCGAAAGAGCCGCTTTCAACATCGTATAAGTCTTTCCTGTCCTTTGCGCATACCCAAAGAAAATTTTCAAATGTCCCCTGCAGTTTTTTTCTGCTGATTGTTTCATCTCACCACTCTCCTGCTTTTCATATTATAACGTATCTTTGTGAATACGAAAGCAAATTTTATTGCCTTATATAAAACGTCAGTGTACAGATACACCTCATCCGTACACTGACGCTCTTATATATGAAAACATTTGTGTATACTTTTATTATCTCCCAGCACCAGCATTGTCTGTCCTTTTGTAAGTACACTACCGGCTGTCACATTCATATTAAGCTTACCATCACATTTGAATGCCATAATATTAATATTATATTTACGCCGGATATCCAGCTCACTAATCGTCTTTCCAAGCCATGCATCCGGAATCGCAACTTCAAAAATCGAATAGTCCTGTCCCAGATCAATATAGTCAAATACGTGGTCAGAGCTGTATCTTATTGCCGTCCACGCTGCCATATGTCTTTCCGGATATACCACTTCATCTGCGCCATTTCGCAGCAGAAATTTTGCATGTACATCTCTTGCCGCCCTGGATACAACCATTTTGGCACCAAGTTCTTTTAACAGGGAAGTAGTTTCCAGTGAACTCTGAAAATTATTTCCAATCGCAACAATACATAGATCAAAATTACGGATACCAAGAGAACTTAAAAACTCTTCATTTGTGCAATCACCTATCTGCGCTTTCGTCACATAAGGTAACACTGCATCCACACGTTCTTCTTGCTGATCAACAGCCATGACCTGATGTCCCAGTTCATGAAGCGTAATCGCAACATGTCTTCCAAACCTTCCCAGACCAACCAATAATACAGATTTCATACCTGACTCCTTTTATAATGATATTTTAGCCTCATTTTATCCTACAGTAATCTTTTCTTCCGGATACCTCGATATATTGGCATGCTTCCTGGACAATGCAGCAAATACTAATGTCAGTGCCCCCACTCTTCCCAGAAACATAAGACACACTAATACTGCTTTCGAAAATGCACAAAGCCCCGGCGTAACTCCCAGACTCAGCCCCACTGTTCCAATAGCAGAAGCAGTCTCAAATAAACAGGTAAGAATCGGAAGTCCTTCCACGCTTGATATTACAATTGCACCCGAAACAAATAACATCAGATACATGGATAGTATTGTGGCAGCATTTACAACTGCATCTTGCGGGATTCTCCGTCCAAAACACTGCCCCTGAGATTTTCTGTTAAAAACAGCAATCGCCGAAACCACAAGCACTGCCAGTGTTGTTGTCTTAATTCCTCCTGCCGTTGACCCAGGCGAGCCTCCGATAATCATCAGAATAACCGTAATCATCTGCCCTGATTCGGTAAGCTTAGTCATATCTATCGTATTAAATCCTGCCGTTCTCGGTGTGACTGATTGAAACGCAGCAGCAAGAATTTTCTCTTTTCCTGATAACATCGACCATTCCGGTCTCGAAAATTCACAAAAATAAAAATATAATGCCGGAAATACAATTAAAATCAACGTCACAGATAAAATAATTTTGCTCTGCATCCTGTATTTTGCAAGATGATGTTTATTTACCCTGATATCATCCCACGTCAAAAATCCAACCCCTCCAATAATAATCAGACACATAATGACCAGATTCACAAGTGGCTGTCCTATATAAGAGGTCAATGAAGAAAAATGTTCCTTTATGCCCATCAGATCAAATCCCGCATTACAAAATGCTGACACGGAGTGGAATAGCGAATACCAGACCCCTTTTTCCGGGCCGAGCTGCGGAACAAATACAAAGGAAAGCAAAGCTGCGCCTATCATTTCAATTGCAATGGTCGCTTTAAGGATGAATCCGGTCAGGCGCACAATCCCGCCCATTTTAGGAGCTGCAAGTGCTTCCTGCATCGTGCTTCTCTGCATCAATCCTATTTTTCTTCCCGAAAGGATGGCAATTGCAACCGCAACTGTCACTACGCCCATACCACCAATCTGAATCATTATAAGAATCACTGCCTGTCCAAACTGGGACCAGTATGTTGCTGTATCATGCACAACGAGTCCCGTCACACAGACAGCAGATGTAGCTGTAAATAAAGAATCCATAAAGCTTGCACATCCATGTCCCTTTGTCGAGAATGGAAGCATCAGCAGGAAAGTCCCAATTAAAATAACAGCCAAAAATCCCAGAATTATAATCTGGGATGACGAAAAAGTCTTATTTTTGTGGATAATTTTCATTTCACACACCTGCAAAATTTTATGTGAGCATAGTATAATACATATCGTATTAAGAATTTGTAAATGAATGCTTTTTATGCATTAAGATTGTATAAAGATTAAGAGTGATAACCAGACCAAAAGTCTAAAAAAGTCATACTCGCAACACAGAAGCGTGTTAATGAGTATGACCACATATAAAAATATCGCTTAATACAATCTATACAATTTCTTTGCATTTTCCTCTGTCTGACGCACGACTTCTTCGTATGTCACTTGCTTCAATCTGGCAATCTCTTCTGCCACATATTGAATATAGGAAGAATTATTTCGCTTGCCTCTGTATGGCTCTGGTGCCAGATACGGGCAATCGGTTTCCAGAACAATAGATGTAAGAGGAATTGCTTCTACAGTCTCTTTCAAACGTCTCCCATTTTTAAAGGTAACAACACCGCCAACTCCGATATAAAATCCCATCTTTACATA
>JBJEMB010000109.1:13518-16674 GCA_051879455.1 Lachnospiraceae bacterium | reverse complement strand
AAGATGAAACAGCTCGGATTTTCTACCGACGATACTCTCAATCTGATTCAGGAAACTGTAAAGGAGGAAGATTAAATGAATCCAATCTTAGAATGCCGTGCACTTACAAAAAGCTATAATCATATGCAATATGCACTGGATCATTTGAACCTTACACTGGGAAGCGGTCAGATTATAGGTCTTTTAGGTCCTAACGGAAGTGGAAAAAGCACATTGATCAAGCTAATCAATGAAGTCCTTGTCCCTACCTGTGGTGAAGTTCTGATCAATGGATATACTCCCGGAGTAGAAACGAAAAAAATCATCTCCTATCTCCCGGAACGCACTTACTTAAATGAATCCATGCGAGTAAAAGAACTCATACAATATTTTGCAGATTTTTATGACGATTTTTCATCAGAGCGTGCTTACCACATGTTAAACGACCTTCAGATTGATCCAAATGCACGATTAAAAACTTTTTCAAAAGGGACAAAAGAAAAAGTACAATTGATCCTTGTAATGAGCAGGAACGCTATGCTTTATATTCTGGATGAACCGATCGGAGGGGTTGATCCAGCCGCAAGAGATTATATTTTAGGAACGATACTGAATAACTACAATGAAAATGCCACAATCCTTTTATCCACCCATCTGATCTCGGACATTGAAAATATACTGGATCGGGTACTTTTTCTCAAGCAGGGAAAAATCGTTCTCAATGCTACAGTTGATGAAATCCGTATGGAACAGAAAAAATCTGTGGACGCATTATTCCGGGAGGTATTCAAATGTTAGGAAAACTTATCAAATATGACATGAAATATCTGAATCGATTTTTAATACTCCTGCACTCTTTCCTGATGATTTCACTTGTGTTTATCAGAGTGTTTCTCACCAGTCGCATCGAACTTCGAACAGATCAGGAGCAGACAGAATTATTATTTGCAATTACTTTTACACTATGTTTTTTGATTATCATGGCCATTTCTATGGGCACGTTATTAATTATCGCTGTCAGATTTTACAAAAATCTTTTTACAGACGAAGGCTATCTCACACATACCCTGCCTGTAAAAAGCTCACAGCACCTTTTATCAAAAACAGTGTCAGGAAGTATCTGGGCATTTTTAAATCTATGCTTAACCTACATCGGCATATATATTGTCGCATGGACTCCTAATGTCCAGTCATTTTTCTACGAAAACAAAACAGATATACTGACAGAATTAGGAATGACAGGAAAATATGAGAATCTTTCTCTCTCCATCATCATCTTCGTTATCCTTCTGTTTAGTATCATCAGTGCCATTTCTAATGTGATTATGCTCTACGCATCCATTGCTCTGGGGCAGCTATTTTCCAATCATCGGATCATAGGTTCGCTTGTTGCATATTTTGTGTTACAGATAGTGATTTCTGTACTGTCACTATTATTTATAGTATGTTTCGGACAGTTAACCAGTATGATATACATAGCCGAAGCGGATGCCTATCATTTCAGTTTTATTGCCTATATGTCTGAAACGATAAGACTATCCTGTATTCTGATGTGTATCATCACTGTGATTCTTTATCTGATCACACAGTACATTATGAAACGCAAAATCAACCTGATCTGATGAGTAACTAATCTTTCAAGAAAGATGGTTTCCACAAAATTTATAAATAAAAAGAAGGTCTCCCGAAGATACTTTATTCTTCGGGAGATTTTTAAAGAGAAAACGAACTCACATCTACTCCTTCCAGTTCAAGGAGCCATCTCTTCTTCTGTATTCCTCCTGCATATCCGGTCAGACTGCCATTTGAGCCAACTACTCTGTGACATGGAATAATAACAGAAACCGGATTATGTCCTACAGCGCCTCCCACTGCCTGCGCAGACATAGTTTTTTTCCCGCTTCTTGTTGCTGCCAATCGTGCAATCTCTCCGTATGTAATTGTTTTTCCATATGGGATCTCACATAAAATGTGCCATATCATTTTTTGGAACTCCGTTCCTTCCGGACACACCCCAAATGTTATCTTTGGATTCTTACCTACAAAATACAGATCCAGCCACCTTTTAGCTTCTTCAAAGACAGGAAGCATTTTTTCGGCTACCGGCTGTTTTAAAGTCCTTCCAAAATATTTCTGCCCTTCAATCCACAATCCGGTTATATTATTTCCATCACTCGCCAATGTTAACTGTCCCAGCAAAGAATCATATTTCGTAATACATTGCATCACTTTTCCCTCCAGAATTTCTGTATCTTTTGTAATGTATTTTCAAGATTGCAGAACGCAATATCTTTCCATTCTCTTGGAAATGTCTCTCTGTATCTGTTATCCGAAAATCTTTCATCTAAGAGAAGAATCACTCCTCTGTCCTCATCCGTTCGTATGACACGCCCCGCTGACTGAAGTACTTTATTCATTCCTGGATAAAGGTAAGCATAGTCAAATCCCCGAAGACCTTTTGCATCAAAATACTCTCTCAATAACTCCCTCTCTCTGCACACCTGAGGAAGACCGGTTCCTACAATTGCTGCACCGATAAGTTTATCTTCTGCAAGATCGATTCCTTCCGAGAAAATCCCTCCCATTACACAAAAACCTAAAAAACTATTGTTACGTTCCTCTTCAAAATTCTCAAGAAATATCTCTCTGGCTTCCTCTGACATATATTGAGACTGCATAACGTAATCTATTTCTTCTGTCCGGTTGTTTTCATTAAGAATCATAAGAAATTCAGAATATACTTCTTCCATAAATCTATAAGATGGAAAAAATGCAATATAATTACCCTTTCTTGCATCTGCCATTCTGATGAGATACTGCGCATATCGAGCATACATCTCTTTCCCGCGTTTCGTGTACTTTGTACTCACGTCCGTACCCATCAATATCAGGCGATTCTCTGTATCAAATGGAGATTCTGCATAAATTGCATAATCTTCTTTTGTTGTACTGAGCAGTTGCTTATAATAATGCACAGGAAGCAAAGTTGCTGAGAAAAACACTGTACTGTTGCCTTTATCGAGAAATTCCTCAAGATTTGATGCCGGATTTACACAGAAAAGTCTCAGTTTAAACTTGCCGCTGCTATCCATTTCGGAATAAATGATGTAATTCTCATCCAGCCTTTCATAGATATACAAAAACATTCGTATATTAAAATAAAAATTCAGGATCTCT
>JBJEMB010000109.1:10840-13418 GCA_051879455.1 Lachnospiraceae bacterium | reverse complement strand
GCCTCATCTATCAAAAAAAGATATTCTCCTCTGTTTCCTTCACCGAAAAACCGCCTCAGATGTGCATTCGGATCAAACACATAATTATAATCACAGATAACTGCATCAATCCACGTCGCAACATCAAGGCTCATCTCATAGGGACATACTTTCCACTTCTTTGCCTGCTCTTCGATGATCTCCCGGCTCATCTCATCGGATGTAGTCAAAAGCTCATAGACTGCATCATTCACTCTGTCATAATGTCCTTTTGCATAAGGGCATGCATCGGGATTACAGTTCATCTCCTCACAAAAACATATCTTTTCTTTTGCCGTCAAAACAAGCACTTTCATACGAAGCGCCTGATTTTTTAATATATCAAATGCCTGCCACGCAACAGTTCTTGTAATTGTTTTTGCTGTAAGATAAAAAATCTTGTCTCCCAGTCCTTCACCTACTGCCTTTACAGTTGGAAATACCGTCGCCATTGTCTTTCCGACACCTGTAGGGGCCTGAATAAACAATTTTTTCTTCCTTAATATACTCCGGTAGACAGAAGTAACCAGATTTTTCTGACCTTGTCTGTACTCAAACGGAAACTGTATCTTTTTAATAGAGGCATCTCTTTTTTCTTTCCAGTTAATCTGGTAGCGTGCCCATTTTTCATATCTTCCCGCCAGCTCCAAAAACCAGCTTTCAAGTTCTTCATAACCATACACAAACTGGAAACGCTTAATCTCTTCTGTCTCCATATTGCAGTAAGTCATCTGCACACCAATTTCATTAAGTACATGCTGACTGGCATAAATATACGCATAACACTTCGCCTGCGCCAGATGCACTTCCACAGGATATTTTAATGTATCAAGATCATTAAGGATTCCTTTGATCTCATCGATCACAATTCCTTTAGACGTGCAAATGATTCCATCTGCTCTTCCCTCTAAAAGAATCATAAACCCTTTACAAGGTATCTCATATTTTAATGAAACCTCTGCGTGATAATCTGCTCCCATCTTCTTCTGGATCTTTCTATGCAGCTTTCCACCCAGTAACATGGCATCCTTATCTGCTCCGCCTATTCGATTGTCAATATCACCACCACGCATAATAAATTCCACAAGATTACGCACGGAAATCCGAACTACCGGTTGTTTGCTGTTCATAAACAAGAATCCCTTAAACTTCAAAATTTCTTCATCAAAAGGAGATTTCTTCTTTGATGAGATAAAAATAATTTTATCTTATCTTCTCTAAAAACTCAACCATATTCGGTCGGAACCGAAGAGGCAGATGACCTCTCTGACATTTTGGATTATACCTCTCTTTTATGGCAATCGTGTTGCAGAAACTCTTCCATAAGTGCTCATATTCCTTCTCTTTTTCTGATACCTTCGAAAATTTCTCTTCCGCTGAAACATCTTTATTTTTCTGATATCCCGGCATTTCCTCCTGTACAAGAACCCATCGTTTTCTTGCTTCATGTACCACATACATATGATGTGTCTTATCATGTATCATCCAGTTTTCAAGAGGAAAACGATCTTCAAAATGTGATGCAATACAGGTAAGTACCTGAGCTTTTGGAGTGATTGGCGAATACAGGACACCGTTTTCGAGCTCACGAAAACGAATAAATTCAATCATACAATGTGCTTCATTGCTAACCGCGCGACTCAATTCAAACACTTTTTGTACTTTCGGATGACTGAGATGCTCCATGATCTTTTTGCTGTCTGAAAGCTTTCTTGACGCCAGCATCGTTCCAATCACCGCATCCCCTTTCTTCGGATCCTCCGACAAAATTGCATAGTAAATATCATGATACGCCTGCATTCCCATATGCCTGCAGATTAATTTTTCTACTGCAAGAACTTTTTCCTCTGTTTCCTCCACTTCAACATACTCGCAGAAAAGCTCCTGTTCTAAACATCCGCGAACTGCGATGCTGCATTCATCTTCCTTATGCCTTACCTTCCATATATCATAGACAGCGGAAAATATCCCTGTTACTGTATCTGTACACACATAAACTGTCTTCATAATGTTTCCCTCATCACCCATTCTGACCTTGCCTTTATATTTTTATCTCTTTCACTTTTGCTTATTATCTTATCTGCATCACTTTGTCTGCATCAAATCTCACATCATCAAAAAGCGACAACTGTTGATAGCCCATATTTACTACTTCCATCGGAAGCCTCTCTCCTGTATTCAAAAGATTTCTTGCAATATAATCTTCATCCATCTTTGTTGGGTACATCATCTTCCCTTTACAGGTAATAAAATAAAGCGCCCGCTTAAGCACAACACCCATCTTTTTCAGATCAGGGAAGTCCAAAGTACCGTGTCTTCGCGCCCTCACAATTCTCCCTGCAGATTTATATCCGATTCCCGGCACACGAAGCAGCATCTTATAATCAGCCTTGTTTATCTCCATCGGAAAAAAATCAAGATTTTTCAACGCCCAATTACACTTTGGATCAAATAATACATTGAAATTGGGATTCTCTTCAGATAATAATTCATCTGCCTGAAAATGATAATACCTTAAAAGCCAGTCCGCCTGATACAAACGATGCTCTCTTAAAAGCGG
>JBJEMB010000109.1:0-10740 GCA_051879455.1 Lachnospiraceae bacterium | reverse complement strand
GATAATACCTTAAAAGCCAGTCCGCCTGATACAAACGATGCTCTCTTAAAAGCGGGGGACCCTCATCTGTCCGTGCAGGGAGATTCGAGTCATCATTAACATGAATAAATGCCGAGTAAAAAACCCTTTTTAAATCAAAATTTTGATATAGTGATTCTGCCACTTTAACAATCTGGTAGTCACTCTCTGGTGTCGCTCCGATAATCATCTGCGTACTCTGACCTGCAGGCACAAACTGCGGCGCATTGCGGTACAACATAAGTTCATTCTTATTCTCTGTCATACGGTTCTGTACAAGCCGCATAGGTGTCAGAATATTCTTTCTTGTCTTATGCGGTGCAAGAAGGCGAAGACTCTCTGCAGTCGGAAGTTCAAGATTGATACTCATACGATCAGCAAGAAAACCGACTCTCTGGATCAGCTCCGAACTTGCACCGGGAATTGCTTTTACATGGATATAACCCTGGAAATTACACTCTTTTCTCAGTTTATAGAGAGCCGAATAGATAAGTTCCATCGTATAATCCGGGCTCTTCAATACTCCGGAACTAAGGAAAAGTCCCTCGATATAATTCCTTCGATAGAACTCCATAGTCAATGTGCATATCTCATCCGGAGTAAACGAAGTTCTCACCACATCATTACTCCTGCGGTTAATACAGTATTTGCAATCAAAAATACACTCATTTGTAAAGAGTATTTTTAAAAGTGAAATGCATCTTCCATCTGCTGAAAAACTGTGACAGATTCCTGATGCCTTACAATTACCCATACCTGTCCCATCATTTTTTCTGTCAACCCCACTGGAGGTACAGGCCACATCATATTTGGCCGCATCGGTCAGAATATTCAGTTTATCATACATTGTCATTGACTCCTGAATTCTCATATCGCACCTCAAAAAGAACGTTTGTTCGATAATTTGATTATACAAACAAACGTTCTTTTTGTCAACTGTTAAGCAAAAACTCGCCCTATCAATAACTTTACTCTTCCCTGTACAAAGGCTGTACTTTCTCCGTAATATCAGCAATCACAGAAATCACTTTATTTGTGTCATATTCCCGGTTTCCCTGAAATGCCCAGTATGCCCCCTGTATACAGTAACTGAGGATCACATTCCACTTGAGACTCCCCCTGACATCCGGATACTTTTCATAGATTCTTTCTTTTATATTTTCTTCAATCCGATTAGCAAGATGCCCTCTCTGCTTCCCTGAGAACATAATATTTATCAATGAAGACTGAGCCACGAACGCATAAGTCAGCTCCTTTGTAAAATGTGCCAGATCACTTGTCATCGGATTTGAAACGGAAATATTTCCCGTAATGTTTTTCACTACTTCTGCCTCCATTGCATCAGATAATGCATAGATATCCTGATAATGGGCGTAAAATGTAGATTTATTGATACGTGCTTTCTCACACAGTTCTTTTACTGTGATTTTTTCCAGTGCTTTTTTTGTGCGAAGCTGCAAAAACGCATTTTTTATTGCATTTTCCGTTTTTTCTACTCTTAGATCCATACTGATTTCTCTCCATTCTCAGGTAATCCGACAATTTCCAACTATCGTTGTTTATCCAACTTGTGTCTTTAATTGTTGGTGTTCAACCTCTTTTTTCACTATTATAATCAAAGCATCCAGGAAAAACAACTCATGTCTATTAAATCTATTTTACGGAGGATACTATGGATTTTTACGGATTTTATACAGGAAAAATATTTGATGCCTATAACTATTTAGGTGCTCACGTTGAACCAATTGAAGGTGTTTCTTTCAGAACTTTTGCTCCCGGCGCCTCTAAAATTTCACTGATTGGTGAATTTACAGACTGGAATGAATGTACTATGAACCGCGTCCACGATGGAAATTTCTGGGAATGCTATATAAAAAATGCAAAACCCGGACAGATGTATAAATACCGCATCTATGCACAAGATGGCTCTTTTGTAGATCACTGCGACCCATATGGTTTTGGAATGGAGCTTCGGCCAAACAGCGCATCTATAATCCGTGATCTGTCAATTTATAAATATAATGATGAAAAATGGATAAAAAAAAGAACAGATTGTAAAGATAAGCCACTTAATATCTATGAACTTCACTTCGGTTCATTCAAAAAACCTTCCGATGAATCAGATGCATGGTACTCTTACACCGAAATGATTGATATTCTCATTCCTTATCTGAAAGAGAATGGTTACAATTACATTGAAATTATGCCTCTTTCCGAGCACCCTTGCGATGAGTCCTGGGGATACCAGAATACCGGATTTTTCAGCCCTACTTCACGTTATGGAACCGCTCAGGAATTAATGCAATTCATTGATATCTGTCATCAAAATGACATAGGTGTCATCATGGACTTCGTGCCGGTACATTTTGCTGTAGACAGTTATGCCCTTGCCCGTTACGATGGTACAACATTATTTGAATATCCTCATCAGGATGTCGGCGTCAGTGAATGGGGGAGCTGTAACTTCATGCATTCCCGCGGAGAGACAAGAAGTTTTCTTCAATCAGCGGCGAACTACTGGCTTAGCGTTTACCATGCAGACGGAATCCGCATGGATGCCATCAGCCGTATCATCTACTGGCAGGGAGATCCTGCAAGAGGAGTCAATCACAATGCTGTAGAATTCATCCGCGAGATGAACCGAGGTTTAAAGTCCATGCATCCAACTGCAATTTTAACCGCCGAAGATTCCACATCCTACCCAGGTGTAACAAAACCTGTTCAGGAAGGAGGACTTGGATTTGATTACAAATGGGATATGGGATGGATGAATGATACACTGAACTATTTTCGCACGGCACCGGAATACAGAAGTGAAAATTATCATAAATTGACTTTTTCCATGATGTACTATTATAATGACCGTTTTCTTCTTCCCCTCTCTCATGATGAGACCGTACACGGAAAAGCTACTATTCTTCAGAAAATGTATGGTGACTATGAAAACAAATTTCCACAGGCACGTTCCTTTTACATGTATATGTACGCTCATCCCGGGAAAAAACTGAATTTTATGGGAAATGAAATTGGTCAGATCCGTGAATGGAACGAAAAGCGAGAACAAGACTGGTTCTTATTAAAGTATCCGGTCCACGATGCTTTTCATCGTTTCATGAACGATTTAAATCACCTGTACCTGTCCCATCCTTCCCTTTTCGCAAAAGACTTTGAAAATACAGGATTTCAGTGGTTAGACTGCCATCAGGAAGAAAAATGTATTTATGCATTTATGAGGAGTGATGGCAGCGAACAGATCGTTGCAGTGTTTAATTTTTCGGATAAAATCCAGAAAAAATATAGGCTTAATCTCCCCGGAAGTGGAACTCTCACACTTCTTCTTGATAGCAATCGGGACATTTATGGTGGCAAAAATCATTATGATGCTCCTTACGCAATACAAACAAAAAAAGACAGTGTTACTCTGACGCTGTCTCCATATTCCGCGATGTACTTTCTCGTCTCATAAATGTCATTGTCACAAAAATCTCGCGAAAAAACGACATAGATAAGCACAATCCTGCACATCAAACGATAAAAATCAGGCACTTCCATAAACTGGAACTGCCTGACCCTTCTGCATAAAATACAATAAAAATCATATAAATATGTATTAGCTGAGTTCTACTTTTTCAACCATCTGTGTATCTTCCGGTTTAAACTCATTTTCAAGATCATAGATATTGTGTCCTGTAGATTCACTTAAAACTCTTCCCTCCAATGAATAGCAACGGATGAATCTCTTTCCATCTACACTTGACCAGTGCTCAACATCCCAGCTCATATAACCGTCTTCATCTGTCTTTTTCTGTTTCAGGTAGATATCTACCTGGCGTCCGTCTTTCATAATCTGAATAAGACCTTTTGTTCCATCTACTTCAACCTCAGTTTTGTTTACAGTATCATAAATAACCATTTTTCTTTCCTCCTGCCTTTGTAGTATTTACTCATAAGATACTAAAAACAGTATAGCGCCTTTGTTTCAAAAACTCAAGACCATCAATATTCTTATTGGCTGTTTCTATATGTTTTTATCCAATCCAGGCATTATTTTTTCTCTCGCTTCAGTGTCTTAACCCACTCTTTATCTTCCTTGCTTACCCGGAAGGATTCTCTGATTTTCTGAATGGACTTATTATGCGTAAAGTCATCCATGTGATCTTTAAGCAAAAACTCCTTTGTCTTTTCCGGAAACTTTACAAAACACACAGATACCGCCCATGCAACTGCCATCTTCACATAGTATCCTTCATGTCGGATAGCATCTAACTCTTTTAAAATACGATCAATGAAGTTCTTCATGATAGACATTTTGGGACTGCTCAGCAACCTTTACTGCCTCCAGATACTCCCGTCCGTTTTCCTTTGCAATCTTTTTTGCAATTTCACGAATTCTTGGCATACGCACTCCAAGCATCTTACTTGTACTTTCCCCAGGAACAAGAGAACTGTTAAATTCCCGATATTTTTCATCCACGGACTCTGTTAGAAGCCCTCTGACTGAATCAAAAAGTCTGTAATTATCTTCCATCTTCTTTTCCTTTTTTAACTTTCCTTTTTAATATAATCCATCCAGCGACTGATTTCTTTTTCATGTCCATTATCACTTGGCTCATAAAATCTTTCTCCGGCAATCTCTTCCGGCAGATACTGCTGCTTCACATAATGATTGGGATAATCATGTGCGTATTTATATCCTGTACCGCGTCCGAGATTTTTAGAACCTTTGTAATGTGCATCCTGCAAATGCGCCGGAACCGTTGTCTTATTATGCCTTACACTTTCCATCGCCGCAAAAATAGCATTGCATGCAGAATTACTTTTCGGAGCTGTTGCCACATATAAAACCGCCTGTGAAAGGATGATCTGTGCCTCTGGCATCCCGATTCTCTCAACTGCCTGTGCTGCTGAAACAGCAACGGTCAGCGCCATAGGATCCGCATTTCCTACATCTTCTGCCGCACAGATCATAATCCTTCTGGCAATAAACTTGATATCTTCGCCTGCATACAGCATTTTTGCAAGGTAAAAAACTGCCGCATCCGGATCCGAACCACGCATACTTTTGATAAAAGCAGATATAGTATCATAATGATTATCTCCTGTTTTATCATAACGGACTACTCTCTTCTGAATACATTCTGATGCAACGTCAAGCGTCAGATGTATCTTTCCGTCACTGCCCCTTTCAGTAGTTAACACTCCAAGCTCCACCGCATTCAATGCATTTCTTGCATCTCCGCCGCACACATCCGCTAAAAACTCAAGTGCCTCGTCATCAATCTCGGCTCCATAACTCCCCATGCCCTTTTCCACATCATAGACTGCACGACGGATAATGGCCTTTATATCTTCTTTTTCCAGCGGATACAATTCAAAAATACTGGATCTGGAAATTAACGCACTGTTCACCTCAAAGTATGGATTCTCTGTCGTTGCCCCGATAAGGATCAGAGTCCCGTCCTCCACAAACGGGAGCAGATAATCCTGCTGACCTTTATTAAATCTGTGAATCTCATCTACAAACAAAATTGTCTTTTGCTGATACATTCCAAGTGTATCTTTTGCCTGACGGACCACCTCTTCCATATCTTTTTTTCCCGCAACCGTCGCATTGATCTGTGTAAATTTTGCACTGGTTGTATTAGCAATTACTTTGGCAAGCGTAGTTTTTCCTGTTCCCGGAGGTCCGTAAAAAATGATGGAACTTAGTTTATCGGCTTTAATCGCCCGGTAAAGAAGCTTATCCTTCCCTATAATATGCTGCTGTCCCACCACCTCGTCCAAAGTCGTCGGACGAAGCCTCGAAGCAAGTGGCGCCTCCTTATCCATATTTTTCTCCCGCATATAATCAAACAAATCCATATCCTATTCCCTTCCCGCTTTTCATCTTTATGATAAAATTAGTTTTCATAATGAAATATTCGTTACATCATGGGTTATAAAGTTCATCCACTGTTACAAATTCAAACCCTTCTTCTTCCAATATATCAATGATTCTTAATGCCGCATCAACTGACGAATCATAGCAGTCATGTAATAAAATAATATCATTTTCTCCCACACTCGTCACTACTTTCTTTACAATTTCATCTGTATTGCCTGTATCCCAGTCTCTCGGATCGATTGACCATCGCACAAGGAGCATATCTACTGAATCTTCCAATTTTCTTGTGCATTCCCCATAAGGAGGGCGCATGTATTCCGGATATGTACCCGTTGCCTTGAATATTGCATCGCTTGCTTTCTTTAATTCTTCTTTTGCCTTTACATCATCTGTTTTTGACAGCTCTACATGATCATAAGTATGATTTCCGATCAAATGTCCTTCCTGTACAATTCTTTTTGCCAGCTCCGGATAATTATCCACATTCTGCCCCAAGACAAAAAAACTTGCCTTCACCTGTCTTTCTTTTAATCCATCAAGCAGCCTTCCAGTACAGGCTTCACTTGGACCATCATCAAACGTAATCGCAATTTTCTTTTTTGTCATTTTCTGTTCTTCTATCATGCCGGACACTTCATTTACTGCATTACTTCTATTATCATATACTTTATGAGTATTTACAGAGATCCCTGCCAGATTCAAAATGCAGAATAAGTACAGAATCGTACACAGGCATCGGATCATATACCTGCTTTCCTTTTCATTCCTTCTGTCTTTCAACTTGATTTCCCCTCCATATGCACATCTGTCATCAACCATTTTCTATTTCATTTCTCTTTTCGATGATTCTTTTTATATATATGAAGAGCCAAAATCCAGTATGTGATGCATTGCAATATAAATATTCAAATGCTATAATAGCCAGTGCACGACAATGTGTGACAAGAAATGAAAGGAATGATTTTTATGACTGAGACAAAACAGATCTCCCAGACATCGGAAAATAAAATGGGCACCATGCCTGTTCCAAAGCTTCTGATCACTATGTCTCTTCCTATGATGATATCTATGCTTGTTCAGGCGCTTTATAATATTGTAGACAGCATGTTTGTAGCAATGTTAAATGAAGAAGCACTAACTGCTGTTTCTTTAGCATTTCCAATACAGACTCTTATGATTTCTGTAGCTTCCGGTACCGGAGTCGGCATCAACGCTCTCCTTTCCAGAAATCTTGGAGAAAAGAATTTTGAAGGTGCAAATACTGCTGCCAAAAACGGAATTTTTCTTGCAATCATAAGCTGTATTATATTTGCAGTTATTGGCGGCTTAGGATCTCACTTTTTCTTTTCTATCCAGACAGATGATCCTCTTATAATAGAGTATGGAACCCAATACTTAGCAATCATCACTGTCATGTCTGTCGGAATCATCATGCAGATTACGTTTGAACGTCTTCTCCAGTCCACCGGCAAAACGATTTATAATATGATCACTCAGGGAACTGGTGCGATTATTAATATTATTCTTGATCCTATTCTTATTTTCGGACTATTTGGTTTGCCAAGGCTTGAAGTCGCAGGAGCTGCTATCGCCACTGTCACCGGTCAGCTTATTGCAGTAATTTTATCTGCATACTTTAACCACACAAAAAATACTGAGATCAATCTCAGCCTGAAAGGATTCCGCCCTCACGGACATACAATTGCAATTATCTATAAAGTAGGCATTCCATCCATTATCATGCAATCCATCGGCTCTGTAATGACATTCGGATTTAATAAGATTCTTCTGGCATTCTCCTCTACAGCAGCTGCTGTATTTGGTGTTTACTTTAAACTCCAGAGTTTCATTTTCATGCCGATTTTCGGACTAAACAACGGAATGATTCCTATCATCGCATACAATTACGGAGCACGAAGGAAAAAAAGAATCACTCAGACCATCAAACTCAGTGTTGTGATATCCATATCAATTATGATCATTGGATTTATCATATTCCAGACCTGCCCTAAACTTTTACTTTCTGGATTGTTCCAGGCATCTGAACATATGCTTGAGATTGGTGTACCGGCTCTTAGAATCATCAGCCTTCACTTTGTACTGGCCGGTTACTCTATTATCATTAGTTCTACCTTCCAGGCTCTCGGAAACGGTGTTTACAGTCTGATTATTTCAGCCGGACGTCAGCTCGTTGTACTTCTTCCGGTTGCGTACATCTGCGCAAAATTATTCGGTCTTTCTGCTGTATGGTGGTCTTTCCCGATTGCAGAGCTTATGTCTGTCTTACTCTGTACCATACTGTTTCTACGAATTAACAGAGAAAAGATCAAACCTCTCGGGAACTAATCTGACAGATTTACATATTTTTTGTACTGCTTAAAAACAACGTAGAAAAAAGCTGTGAGCTTCTGTATTACACTACAGAAAGCCCACAGCTTTATATATCTGTCAGACATGTTTTTTTAGTTTTTCCGGCAAAAATATTCTAATTATGTTTTCTCTTTTTCTTTTCTCCGCTTTTTATGGATTTTCTTACGCTCCAGCCAAATTGTCCCTTTGACTTTCCAAGAGAAAAGTACTCTCCGTGTGAATAGGCGATAAGTCCTGTAGAATTCAACTCAAATTTCCCGTTTTTCTGCATATAGGCTTCATCTACCTGAACTGCCTCCACTTTCGCAAGAAACATATGATGGGAACCCAGCTCTTTTACTTCCACTACCTTGCACTCGATATTTACCGGACATTCTTCAATGATCGGTGCGTACTGAAGCTTTGCTGCTTTTCCTCTCGTCAGATGCATCTCTTTCCATTTATCTACATCTCTTCCAGAACGTACACCACACCAGTCTGTCGCTTTTGCAAGCTTGTCTGTCGTAAGATTTACCACGAATTCTTCACTTTCACGGAGCATATGATAAGAATATCTTTCCGGCCTTACTGAAATATATAACATTGCCGGATCTGTACAGACTGTCCCCGTCCATGCCACTGTAATAATATTATCCTGTCCCTTTTTATCCGCTGTACTAACCATCACAGCCGGCAACGGATAAAGCATATTTCCAGGCTTCCATACCTGTTTTCCCATCACTTCTTCTCCTTCATATCCTCTTACTGCTGCAAAGATGCGACCAGAGTCGGAATCAGCTGTTTCTTTCTGGATACGACCCCCTTCAAAATGATTCTCTCGGAATCTCCCGGCAAGTCAAACGCGCTAATGATACTGTCCTTCGCATTCGCTCCACAGCAAAGAAGCTCCGTAGATTCATTTAAAATATCTGTCAGCATAAAATAAATCATTTCCATCTTCTCTTTTTCCAAAGCTTTCGGCAAATACGGAATCAACATTTCTCTGATCTCCGACAGTTCATCTCTACTCATGGAATTGATCTGTCCTACTCCAAATACTGTACCATTTACCGTAAACTGTTTAAAATCCTGGAATAAAAGATCTTCTGCACTTTTTCCTTTCAGATTACTTCCTGCATTAAACATCTCCATGGACATCTTTTCCATATCAATCTTTGCAATCTTCGCAAGTTTTGCGGCAGTACTTTCATCTATCGCCGTACAGGTTGGTGAGCGGAATAAAAGTGTATCTGAAATAATCGCAGAACAAAGAAGCCCGGCAATCGTAGGTGTGATCTTCACACCTGCTTCCTCATACATCTGGGTAACAATTGTGGCAGTACACCCTACGGGCTGATTGCGGAAAAATACCGGTCCCATAGTCTCAATATTTCCAAGTCTATGATGATCAATAATCTCTATAATATCTGCCTCTTCAATTCCTTCTATAGCCTGTGATTTTTCATTATGGTCTACTAAAATTACCTTCTTCTTCTGTGCATTCATGAAACGTCGTCTGGAAATAAATCCGCGGAATCTTCCATGACGATCCAGTATTGGGAAATCACGGAATTTATGCTTTGCCATTACTTCTCTGATATCATCCACGTAGTCATTCATATGAAATGTTACTAACGGTCCTTTACTCATAAAATGCTTTACCGGGATACTTTGATTGATCAGACGAGCGACTGTATACGTATCATGCGGTGTACAGATAATCACAATGCTCTGTTCTTCTGCCTTTTTAATCAGCTCTTCCGATACTTTTGCATTCTGGCACACAACCATACAGCTTGCATCGATATTGATCGCACATGCCTGCGCTTCAGGACGGTTTCCAAGAATCACAAGGTCATCTTTTTCAATAAACTCTCTCATCAGTTCATCATTAGATGCGCCAACCGTTACCTTTCCCTTTGTAAAATACCCGTGTTCATTTCCAGTGATCAATGTCCCATCCAGTGTCTGCACTATATTTCGATATTGCGTTCTTGCCTTGGATAATACATGATTGTCATATTCATCCATATAAGATGTTGCAATATCTCCGGTAGAGATTACTCCTACCAACTCATCTTCTTTCAGAACCGGAAGGGTCTTAATATGATTCTCCTTCATCTTTGCCCATGTATCTTTAATAGAAAGATTCGGTGATACTCCTTCTATTTTGTGAATATCCATATCCTTTACCTGAAGCTTTACGTTCTGCAAAAGCCCCGGAGCATCTACGCCAAATTTTTTCAGGACATAGTGCGTTTCCTCATTGATCTGACCGGCACGTTTCGCAACGTAATCATCACCGGTTATTTTATGCTTTAATTCTGCATATGCAATGGCCGAACAGATAGAATCTGTATCTGGATTTTTATGACCGATTACATACACTTTTTTTGATTTCTTTCCCATAAATATAACAAACTCCTTTTCAAGTAAGTTTCTAATAGTTAGATTGCCAGACTTTTTTCATTAAGTCAACCATATTTTTT
>JBJEMB010000108.1:0-2930 GCA_051879455.1 Lachnospiraceae bacterium | reverse complement strand
TCTACATATGTTTTTTGAGTTCTGAAACTTTCTTTTTGGCCATAATTGACAGATAAATAAATCGATTTGCCGGGGTTGGAATGCCGTGTTTTTCTCCAAGACGTATGACAGTACCAGCATATTCCTCAATTTCAATTGGACGCCCGGCTTCCACATCCTGAAGCATAGACATTTTTTTATGTGCAGGATAGCCGACAAGAAATTCAATAATTTCATCTCTGTCCTGTTTGGTAATATTCACATGTTCAGCTTTTGCAAGCTCGAGAATTTCATTCATACAGAGGCGAATAATTTCTACAATCTCATCCACTTGTTCGAAATAACCACATTCGACACCGATTTCAACAGCTGCCTGTCCACCTCCGGTATTTAACATCCATTTCCGCCACTGAATCTTTTTCATATCTTCATAAATATTTGCATTGATACCAGCATCTACCAGGCATTCTCTGATTTCTTTTACTTCCGGCGCAGGAGGATTGTTATATGCGTATCCAAGCTGCACTTCACCTGGAGTAATGTAGTAGACTTTATGACCCGTTCTGTGAGCATCCGTACGGATCATGACACCATAAAGAACCCGGTTATCCGGAAAATTCTTTTGAAGTGTATCAGTGGCAGTAATGCCGTTTAACAGAGGAAGGATAATCGTTTCCTTGTTGATTAAAGGACGAATATCTTCAATTACAGAATTTAAACTGTAGCTTTTTACTGCTATGATCAGCAAATCTAAAGAGATATTTTGTGAAGCATCAGAATAGATTTGCGGATGAAATGTATGATCGTTGATAGATAGACCATTCGTTCTTAAACGTTCTGCCCGTTCCCCAGATGCAAGCAGATAAAAGTTGTCTCCATAAGTCGGATAAAGCTGGGAGATGAGTACGCTTCCCACAGAACCTGCACCAATGATACCAACATTATTAATCATATAATTTATCCCCCTTATTGTTAATTAATCTTTGATTTCACAGGCGAAACAACGCATTTTCCCATTTTTATCCGGCGGAATAACATCCAGCCAGTCAAAATGAAGAGTAAATTCATCCTTGAACAATTCAGCCATCTTTTCATGGAAAAAGGCTTCAATCTCTTCCTTTGTATGCGCATCGTTATTCGGATCTTTTACAAGCAGAATGCGCATATCATGATAAGACTCCTGGATAAATTTAAACTGTGCGATACCTACGATACCGTTTGGAATCTTCATCAGATAGAGAGCAGATGTCTCAGGTGCGTTCTCGTGTTTTACCAGATCATTTACGCGACCCTGAATCGATTTGATATAGCGGACTCCATCCCAAGTTACGGAAGTTGCTCTGTCACCAATTTCATAGTTGATAAATGGGAAATCTTTCTTAAACAAAGTTGTCACAATAACTCTTCCGTCATCAGTAAGCTGGTTATTGTCATCATAAATGTTTACAACGTGAGTGTCACTGTTGATGTAGTACAGTTCTTCTCCAGGAAGCTGAACAACGCAGCTGCCTGTTTCTGAGCTTCCATATGCATCAAACAATCCATCACCAAATGCCTCTGTAAGAATCTTCCTTGTCATATCATCAACCATCTCGCTGACAGGAGTGTAAAGTTTCGGTTGATGAAGTTTTAAGTTATGACGTTTTGCGTACAGTGCCATGCGCACGAGGCAATTTCTTCTAAAACAAAGAACATCTGGTTTATATTCATTCAATTCGTTAATGATGTCACGGATACCGTCACCGACACAGTTGTCTTCGGATACGACCTTTCGGCGCATGAGACCAAATTTCTGGATGATGGAATCTCCTTTTTTAGGATCTACTTTTTTATGGCTTGTTACAAAAGAAAAGAGCTTCCCTCGTAGTGGATGATAGCCAGCATACATTAGTACACGAATCCAGTTGGCATCTACACAGGCAGATTCTCTCTGTGTCTGGATAAATTTTAATGGGACTCCTGAAGAACCACTGGTAGAAAGGATGGTCCAACGGTCGTGCATCTCAGGATGTGCCTCGTATTCTTCCTGCATCCAGAGGCGCAAGTCTGCTCTTGTGGTGATTGGAAATTTTACCAGATCTTCTGCTGTGTGGAAATCATCAGGAGTCAGGTGATTTTCATCGAATCTTTTACGATAAAAAGGAATTTTATAAGCACATTTCATGAGTTCATGCACTTTTTTTCCCTGGCGTTTTCTAATAAATTTTCGATCTGTCGGAATTTTTTTGTCCAGTTTCATAAGATAATAGAATGTCATAACATTCTTTAATTTCTTTTCAATTACAAATGCCATTGTATTGTCTCCTTTTATCCTTTTGTAATTTATTAAGGCATGTTACATTTTATCATAATTAGGAAGAAGAATCCAGAGTATTCTTGCAGAAGAACTCTTTTTATGTAATAATATAGTATTGATATAATGCAGTGAGAAAATTTGAACGTATCAGTATTACAAAGAAGAAAAAGCAGGAGTGAATGAATGCAGAATAATAAATTGAATAGCCTTGCATTAAAAGCAGGCATTTTTTACATTGTAGGACAGCTCTTTATACGAGGAATTACGTTTTTGACTACACCTATTTATACGAGACTGTTATCAACTGCTCAGTATGGTGAAATCAGAGTATATGAGTCTTGGCTTTTAATTATGGTACCGATTATGTCTCTGAGTCTGTTTCGGAGTGTGGATCGGGCAAAATATGATATGGGAGAAAAGTATAATGCATATGTGTCCAGTGTGCAGACATTGTCTTATTTGTCAATACTGGGATTTTTTGCCCTGTGCATGATATTCCGTACACCGGTTCAGAAGTTCTGGGGAATGTCAGATGTAATGTTTTTTATGGCATTTTTGTATGTGTTCGGATATACGAGTATTCTGTTTATGCAGCGGCGGGAAAAACAGATGATGCGCTATAAGGCAAGTATTTTCATTACTACAGTGACGATTG
>JBJEMB010000107.1:0-2955 GCA_051879455.1 Lachnospiraceae bacterium | reverse complement strand
GCAGCGTAGAGGAGGATGAGTAGATGAACGAGTTACAGATTAAAGTTGACCTGAATGTTGGGTCAATTGTTACAAATACAGAAGAGATTAAGGAACGATTATCCGGGATGATGGAGCAGTATAAGAATGCCCTGTTTACGGAGGAAAGTAAGTCAATTGCAAAAAGTGAGCTGGCATCACTTCGTAAACTGAGGAAAGCGGTTGATGAACGCAGAAAAGAAGTTAAAGATCAATGCATGGCTCCATATAAAGCTTTTGAAAAAGAGGTAGATCAGTTGAAGGTCATTATTGATGAGCCAATCAATCTGATCGATAAGCAGCTTCGAGAAATGGAAGAAGAACGTATCCGTAAAAAACGTATTCAGATCAGGGAACTGTATGAAGAGATTATAGGAGAAGCCAGAGAGTATCTGCCCTATGACAGTATTTATGATGCAAAGTGGGACAATGCCGGTACGACAATGAAAAAGATCCAGGAGGCAATGGAAGATCTGGTGACCAAAACCGCACAGGAGCTTTCAATTCTTCAGAATAGTGTTTCAGATGTTCGTGAAGAAGCAATGGAAATGTATAAAAAGGATCGGGATTTAGCAAAAGCATTGTCATACATTAACACTTACGAAACAAATAAGAAGAAAGCGCTCGAAGCTGAGGAAATGAAACGTCGGCAGGAAGCGGAAAGACGGAGAGAAGAAGAGATTGAAAGAGCAAAAGCTGACGAACGAAGAAGGGTGATGGAATTAGAAAAAGCCCGTCAGGAAGAGCGTGAAAGACTGGAACAAGAAGCTGCAATAAAAAAGAATGAATCTCTTACGGAAGAAGAGTTGTTGGATGAAGGAGAGCTTCCATTTACCCAGCCAACTACAGTAACAGCTTATTATCGTGTTGTTGCAACGCCTGAGGAATTGGAACAGGTTGAAATGGCATTCAACAGTATAGGAATCTATTTTGAGCGGAGGGCGATTTGATGGGCGATGGTATGATACATATTCCTGCCAGAAAGAAGCAGCCAGTCGAAGAGCAGACAGTAGTGAAGCTGACTCCAGAAGCTTATAACGTATTGGTGGACATCTACAATGAGTCCACCTTGTCGTTGAAACAGATTGCAAGCTTATTAATTATTAAGTCTGCAGACAGAGTGGTATTTGATAAGGAGGCATGACAATGGAAGATAATAAAGCAGCTGTTGCAGCACCTCCGGCAATATACCGGGCTATCGCAGGTGTTATTGCAGATGTTGGTGCAGTGTCTAAAGATAAAGTAAATAAGCAGCAGGGTTTTAAGTTTCGAAGTATTGATGATGTGTATAATGCGCTTCATCCGGCACTTGCAAAAAACAAAGTGTTTATTGTTCCCAAAATACTGAACAGGACAAGCAGTGTTATTGGAAAAACGAAAAACGGAACAGACATGGTAAAGGTAGAATGTGAGATTGAATTCACCTTTTACGGAGAGGACGGTTCCAGTGTTGCTGCTGTAATTGTTGGAGAGGGATTAGATACTGGTGATAAAGCTACAAATAAGGCGATGGCTATTGCATATAAATATGCCTGCTTCCAGGTATTCTGCATTCCTACAGAGGATATGACGGATCCGGACGCTGAATGTCCGGAAGAGGAACTTGATAAAAGTAATAATAAAAAATCCGGTAAGTCTAATTCGAGTACACAGAATAAGACTGCAGAGAAAAAGCAGGATAAATCTGCAGAGAAGAAACAGGAGAAGTCTGAAGAGAAAATATCTGATCCAGAATCAGAGGATTCAAAGATAACAGAAGCAATGCTGAATACCATCCGATCAGAGCAGGAGAGGACTGGTGTGACAGATCAACAGATTCTTGGAAGAAAAGCAGTGAAGGCTAAGCGCATAGAAGATATGACGGTAAGCGAATTCAAATATATCATGGGAATATTTGAAAAGACCGGTGATTTAAAGGGGGCTCAGCAAAGTGAATAATACGAATTTAACAGGAAGGCTGACAAGAGATCCGGAAGTTCGATATACGGATGGAGGAAGTACCATTGCCAGGTTCACTCTTGCAGTTGACAGAAGATTCAAAACAGAGAATGGTCCTCAGGCAGATTTTATTGGGTGTGTTGCATTCGGGAAGACTGCAGAATTTATTGAAAAGTGGTTTTCCAAGGGAGTGAAAATGGAGCTCACTGGAAGAATCCAGACAGGATCTTATACTAATCAGGATGGTCAGAAGATCTATACAACAGATATTGTTGCTGAACAGGTTGGATTTGCAGAAAGCAAAAGTGCTTCACATGGAAATAATCACGAATACAGACAAAATGAAGATCAAGGTTTTGGACTGCCAGATCAGGACGGGTTCATGAATATTCCTGAAGATATTGATGAAGAACTTCCATTCAATTAGGAGTGACAGCAGACATGGTGATTCAGATTGACAGTAGGGAAAAGGCAAGAGCAATCAAAAAGATTGTAGAAGAATTTGACAGACAGAACATTCAGCATCCCGTTTCAAAGCTTATGGTTGGGGATTACATGAATTACGATAATCCCCGACTGATCATCGACAGAAAGCAGAATCTGTCAGAATTATGCAGTAATGTATGCCAGGATCATAAACGATTCCGAAGAGAACTCATGCTTGCTAAGGAACATGGGATACAGATGATTTTTCTTGTGGAACACGGAAAGGATGTGCGACGTTTGGATGATGTGATCTGGTGGGAGAATCCGCGGCGCTGGAAGCGCGTAAAGAATCCTGAAACTGGAAGATGGGAAGATGTTGAGACAAAGGCAATGCAGGGAGAGGTGCTGTATAAAATACTGAAAACGCAGGAAGGAAAATATGGCTGTAAGTTTATGTTCTGCGAAAAGAAAGACACCGGAAAGGAAATCATCCGGATATTGAGTGGTGGGGCTATTGACAGTTGATGAGATTAAACAGACATATACCATGAGAGACATTCTGATAAAGTGTGG
>JBJEMB010000106.1:0-2956 GCA_051879455.1 Lachnospiraceae bacterium | reverse complement strand
ACATAATCTGCATCGTAATCATGATTTCCCGCACCTACGATACCCATAGTGACTTGCTTATTAAATACTTTTTCATAAGAGCGTTTCGCCTGTTTTGCTAACTGGTTTCTATGTACCAAAAATAACACTCTCTTAAATCCCAGTTCGCGCATGGCAAATGCAGATGCATAGGTTTTTCCAGTACCTGTTGCTGAGATTAAAAGTGCACGTTTCTCACCTAATGCCAGGATTTTTTTCAGGTTTGTAATGAATCCCACCTGCATTGAATTTGGCTGAAGTTTGTACTTTTCAAGAGAAGTAATCCGTCCATCTTTGGCAATATCTCTTTGATGCTTTACGATCTCATACTGCTGGGCATAATTCTCAATAAACTCCTCATAATCAAGAGCATATTGGGAATCCCAAAGCTGATTGAATTCTGCCAAAATCTGCTTCGCTATCTCTCCCTGTTCTGCAGATACGATTTTTGTATTCCACTCTTTGTTGCTTGTGAGTGCCGCACTTGTAATATTGGAACTGCCAATAATGATTCGATATATTTCTCTGTTTTTGAAAATGTATCCCTTTGTATGAAAGCCTTCGTCGGCAGCATCCACATCGTACATTTTTAACTGTATATTTTTAAGTTCATGCAGCTTATTTAACGCTCTGGGCTCACTAAAGGATAAATAATTTGTTGTCAATATTTCTCCTAGAATATTTTTCTCCTCCAGTTCCTTTAATGTCTGAAGAAGAGGAGTAATACCGCTCATTGTAATAAATGCCACACTAATTTGAAACTTATCGCAAGACAAAAGTTCATCCTCGATTGAGGATATAACCTTTTTTCCTTCCTGATGACTATTCGAGACAAATTGTGGCTTAAAAGCAAGATTTGAAGAAATCCTGCTATCAATATATGCAGTTTCAAAACCCATCCTAAGGTTTTCATATATTTCCTGATTCATAGAATGCCTCCTACAGATGTTGATTCAACACCAGTTTCTCCTCAAATCCGTTTGAATAAATGTATAATAATCTTCCTCTATCAAACACCGGATCCACATCATGGATAATACTGTGATGATTCGGACACACAATAATCTGATTACTTGCATCGTTGTTCAGACTTTTCACAAAGTAATCTATGTGATGTGCCTCTACCACATGAGAGCCATATTCCTCACCGATACGGCGTCCACAGATTTGACATCTGTATCCGTAGAGCCGCTTCAAATTATCTCCAATTTTCTTATTCAGCTTTCGGATTTTAACAATCTGCTCTTTTTCTTTAAAACCGGCAGTATCATCTTTGACATCGAAATTGAACTGAGCTTCCATAATCCGCTCTGATCTTTCATTAATAGTATCACGTAAAACTTCTATATCAATAAATTAACTTTATTTATCATTATAACTCACATATGAATTTTTGTCATAACCAACTTTCGATTGATGACAGGACATGGTTTACATGCCTCTCCGTACTGCTTCCAATCACTTCATCTTTGTGTATCAGACGCAGCCATGTCGCTCCCCAGTTCTCCAGTATATAATCCCGGCTCTGCTCCAGACATCTCGTCCCTGTTTCTACGCTTTCTTCTGGAAGCACATTCTTCAACCTTTCCACGATTTCACACCTTCTTTTCGCCAGGACGATCAGTTTCCATATCTTCATCTTGTAAATCACCCCTTTCTGGTCAAAGAAAAAATGATGACCACGTTGATCACCACTTCTTCTTATCATAATTCTGAATTTCTATTCCTCATCAGGTGCCTGTCCGTCATGTGCCAGCCACTTGCAATCTGTTATTTCCATACCGGTAAAAGTAGCCTTGAATGAAGAATTCTCAGGACTACAAGCATATATTCCAAACTGGATTTCATCTCTAGCTTTATACATATGACAGATTCTCATCTGCTTATATTTGACGCCATCCTCAGAACATTCAAGACAGTAATCATCTTCACATCTGCTAAATCTGTACCACATAGATTTAATACCTGCATCGATTTCTGTTCTTGCTTAATCGGAATATCCATTGTTCGTTGCTACACTTCAAAGATGCTGAAATTCTTCATTCCCATATTCAATAGATCCTTTAAGCCTGTTCTCACTATCAAGATACATAACTACACCACACTGGTCAAAACAAACCTTGCTTTCAAATTCTGTTTTCACCACACTCGATCACGTTTGAATATCCAAGTGCTACCAGTTTAGCTGCTGCTTCCTGACTTCTTCGCCCACTGCGACAATATACATAAATCAGCTGATCTTTGTCCGGAAGTTCTGTCGGTTCTTCATCCATAATATCTTCATTTGCAATGTTGATAGCGCCTGGGATGTGTCCTTCTGCATATTCATCTGCTCGTCTTACATCCACGATAATATAGGAACCATTCTGCGCAAAAGCTTCTTTCGCCTCTCCCATCGTGATGGATGTATAGCTCACAGTACTATCTCCGCCTAATTTCCCGGTAATGAAGATAGATGTTGGTCCATCAATTCCACCAATAATTGATACAGATTGTCCATTTTCGTCTGTGTGTAATTCCACATGAATTCTCTTGTATATAAAGATTCCGGCAACTAACACCAAGACAACCGCTATGATTTCTGCGATATATTTTTTCTTCATTCACATACCTGCTTCCTTTAAGAATAATTACCCCTCTATTCTATCACAGATTAGGTCTCTACATGGATAGAAATTAAGGACCCCACCACGAATGATGAGATCCTCTGCTTTTTTGCCATATTATTTATGGCATGAATTTTTATGGTTTGCTAAGGTTGTGCCAGCTTTGCTTTTGGCTGATTTGCTAGAAGAATTACTAGCCAATGTTTTTGCCGCTGCACCAACTTTACCGCCATGATGGACAGTTTTAGCCATATATTTTACCTCCCTTCGCAAGTTTTCCTTGCTAAAGGAATGTCTCTTTGATATTATTAATTTGCGAAGTTAATACGTCA
>JBJEMB010000105.1:11351-16874 GCA_051879455.1 Lachnospiraceae bacterium | reverse complement strand
GGATCTGTCACTTCTATTACAATCCCTTTATTCACTTCATCAGTCTTATAGTCTATATCTGTTATTTTTATGTCATATTCTTTTACTTTTCCTTCTACAGCGCATCGAATGGTAGCAGGCCCTTCTTCAATTTCTTCTTTTGCAGCTACGTTTACTGGTGTCTGGTCGGTAAACAATGTATCAATCCTGTCAATCGTTCCAAAGATTCCTGCATCGGTATTTTTCGTGATACTTCCTACAATATTATAATTATTGTATATGATGATTCCTTCCATCCCTCCCGGTGTTCCATTTTCTCCTTTTTGAATATCTTTTATACTGGTTGTGTAAAGAGCGCCTTCTGAGATATCTAAAAGCTCATTTGTATCTACATCATGAATACCATGTCCCAGCGCTCCAAATCTGCTGTTTTCATCCAGAAATGTAATCGTTCCGAGTCCCTGCGCATTATCTCTCACCCAGATTCCCAGTTTATATTCTTCTTTTTTTGATTTTACAGCCTCTGTTTTTACTTCAATTTCTTCATCTTTTCTTCTTATCGTTAATACAACCTTTTCATTTTCAAGTGCATCCACTGCCTCTATGAGTTCATCCTTATTTTCGATTTTCTGATGATTGATCCCTACAATGTAGTCCCCTGCCTTTACACGATGTGCAGAAGGTTCATATTTTATTCCGTCTACACCGGTAATTTCATCTGTTCCAAGCACCATAACACCTTCTGTCTCAAGATAAATACCTACTGGCATCCCTCCTGGTATCACCATTTTCTCTCCAGATGTTTTTGCATTTACCTCCTGCTTAAACATCTGTTTCTTGCTGTCAATAAGAAAAAAACCGCCTCCAACAACAATTGTGAACACTAGTACCATGATCAAAATTCTTCTATACCAATACTGAAACATAACAGACTCTCTCCTTTAAAAAAATAAAAACAGATACCATTTAAGATATCTGCCTTTATTATGTGAAGAAAGTCTTTTTTTCACTCGGATTATTCTGATAATTATAAAAATCCATCCATCTTTATTTTTCTTTTATCTGCTTTGCCAGCTCTTTCATTTCAAGAGCATTTTCCATAACTGCTTCTGTAATTTTTGCACCGCCAAGAAGTCTTGAAAGTTCATTTACAGATTCTTTTTCGTCCATAGCACGGATACTGGTCTTTGTATCCATTTTGCCAACTGTCTTTTCGATCACATAATGTCTGTCAGCCATTGCAGCGATCTGCGCCAGATGAGTAATACAGATTACCTGATGTTTCCGTCCTATCACTGCCATTTTTTCTGAAACTTTCTGTGCAGTCCGGCCACTGATTCCCACATCTATCTCATCAAAGATCAAAGTTTCAATATCATCTCTGTCAGCCATGACTGTCTTGATTGCCAGCATGATTCTTGAAAGCTCACCGCCGGATGCAACATTTACAAGCGGTTTCACTGGCTGTCCTGGATTAAGTGAAATCATAAATTCCACATCATCTATTCCGTTTGCAGTATAATTTTTGAGCGTTTCAAATTGGATTCTGAATTTGACATCTGCAAAATTCAATTCTTTTAAGCCATCTTCAATATCTTTCTCCAGAATCTCTGCCTGTTCTTTTCTTATATCTGATAGTTCACTGGTTAATTTTTCAAGCTTTTTCTCAGCCTTTTCACAGTCTTTCTGAAGCCTTTCCATATAAGCCTCATAGTCATTAAGTTTATTTCTTTTTTCTTCCTGCTCGCTTAAATATACTAAAATTTCTTCAATATTATTTCCATATTTGGCTTTCAAATGATTTAATTCATTCAATCTGTTTTCTGTCTGATAAAACTCTTCCTCTGAGAATTCATATGATTCACTAAAATCAGACAGTTCCCGGTTAAAATCATTTAAGAGACTGTCAATCTCAGTTAACTGATCATATAATTCTTCTGCTTTGCTGTCATACTCCTGTATTTCAGAAAGTGCCCGGATTGCTCTGCTTAAGTTCTCGCTGGCACTGGCATTATCCTCACTTGTATAAGAATAGGCTTCTGCCGCGCAGTCAACAATTTTTCGACTATTTGTCATCTTGCGATACAACGTCTCCAGTTCGTCATCTTCTCCTATTATAAGATTTGCATCTGTAATCTCAGAAATCTCAAACTCTAAAAATGCCAGCTCTTTTTTTCGCTGCGCTTCATCCATTCCGGATTTTTCTAATTCATTTTTCAGTTTTTGATATGTCTTATATGCCTGTTTTACTTCTTCCTTCTTGTTGTTTACATATTCTCCTGCAAAGTTATCTACGATCTCAAGATGATTCTTTTTATACAATAACGACTGATGCTCATGCTGTCCATGGATATCAATCAGAACGGATGCAGCCTCTTTAAGGCGCGCCATAGTAACTGTCTCACCATTAATTCTGCTTACACTTCTGCCATCCATCAGGCGTCTGCTTAAAACCACCATTCCGTCATCCGGATATATATCCATCATTTTTAATTTTTCAGCCAGTTTCTCATTCCGGACATGAAAACTAAGCTCCACAAATCCGTAATCCGCACCCTGGCGTATGATATCTCTTGTATACCTTCCTCCAAGCGCAAGATTAACCGAACCCAGAATAATTGATTTTCCGGCTCCGGTTTCACCTGTCAATATATTAAGTCCATCCTGAAAATCCACTTCAATCTCATCAATCAATGCGAGATTTTTTACATGTACACTTTGTAACATACTGCCTCCTACAAGACAATTTTGCTGATCTTATCCATTACTGTTATCGTATCATCGACACTTCTGATTGCACACATAATCGTATCATCACCTGCAATGCTTCCGATCACTTCATTCCATTTCATGGCATCTATCGCTGCACATACAGCCGACGCCATACCGGATACTGTTTTGATCACAAGGATATTCTGCGCCATATCCATAGAGACAAATCCTTCCTGCAATACACGGATATATTTCTGACTCATTCCTTCATCCAAAGACTGATGAGGTGCATAGCGCTGTTTTCCGTCATCAGAAGGGATTTTCGTCAATCTCAGGTCCCTGATATCTCTTGAGACGGTTGCCTGAGTAACTTTAAATCCTTCTTTATTCAAATACTCTGCAAGCTCTTCCTGTGTTTCGATCCGATATTTGTTAATCAGTTCAATTATTTTCGCATGTCTGTTAACTTTCATTTCAATTTCCTTTCATCTTTCTTCGCAGAATTTCCAAAAACCCTATCTTACTTAATTTCATAATCTTTGTAGCAGCGAAAGACTTACGAATTGTCACACGGTCTCCGGTTTTAAGGGAAATCATATCTGCTCCGTCAAATGTTGTGAACACTTCTTCTACCGTACCGTTACGTCCTTTTCCGATTTCAATTACAATCTCATCTTCTGCTGAAAGAACTATACTGCTTGTATTAAGGGCATGAGAGCAAATTGGCGTAATTACGATCATTGATGCTGTTGGCTCTACGATTGGACCGCCCGCTGACAGATTGTATGCCGTAGAACCGGTTGGCGTGGAAATGATAATTCCATCCGCTTCATAAGAGTTTAATAATTCTCCATTAACATACAACTGAAAATGGATCACACGAAGCACCCCTTTTCGTGTTACTACGATATCATTGAGTGCCACATCCTTTTTTCCATCTTTCCAGAATCCTTCCAGCATCATACGATTTTCAAGCACATACTCTTCATTCAGGACCTTTTCTAATGCTTCGTCAATATTTCCTAACTCCACTTCTGTAAGATAACCCAGGGTACCCATGTTAATACCGAGAATCGGGACATCCCTCTCATGAAGTACTCTCGCCACTTCAATCAGACTTCCGTCTCCTCCGATTACAATAGCACAATCAATTTCTTCCGGTACCGTTTCTTTTATAATCCTTTTATTTTCGTCTTTCTGGCTCACACAGCAGATTTTTCCTGCTGACTCCAACACGTCTCTTACATGATCTGTTACGATGTAATCCGGATCTTTACCATCGTTCGTAACGATATAAAATCTCTCCATCATTATGCTTCCTTTATGCCTTTGCAAGTGTTTCAAATGCCATATTTACAGTTTCATCTATTAATACGGATTCAGAAATCTTTCCGATTCCATCACACTTTTTTAAATGTACCAGATATTCAATATTTCCTTCCGGTCCGCGAATTGGAGAAAACTCAAGCTCTAATACATCAAATCCTATAGAAACAGCATAGTCTGTCACCATATGAATGACTTCCAGGTGTGTACTTTTTTCACGTACAACTCCCTTTTTTCCGACTTTCTCACGCCCCGCTTCGAACTGTGGCTTGATTAGTGCGACAATCTCACCCTGCTCTGTCAGATAATTACGAATCGGCAAAAGTACTTTTGTCAATGAAATAAATGATACATCTATCGACGAAAAATCCACAGGCTCTCCGATATCTTCGGGCGTTACATATCGAATATTTGTCTTTTCCATGCACACAACCCGTTCGTCCTGTCTGAGTTTCCAGTCAAGCTGTCCACGTCCCACATCAATAGCAAAAACTTTTTTTGCACCATTCTGAAGCATACAGTCTGTAAATCCTCCGGTAGATGATCCTACATCCGTACATACCTTTCCATCCACAGAAACATCAAAATTTTTCAATGCTTTTTCAAGTTTTAATCCTCCCCGGCTTACATAAGGGAGCGTACTTCCTCTGACCTCTATCTGGGATTCTTCCGGAAATGTAGTTCCCGGCTTGTCCTCTTTCTGCCCTTCAACATACACATTCCCAGACATAATAATCGCTTTTGCCTTTTCTCTGGACGCAGCCAGATTTCTTTTCACAAGCAATACATCTAGTCTTTCCTTCATGCCTGTATCTCCTTATATGCTAAAATGATTTTTTCTGTGAGAGATTCTGCATCAATACCAGTCTCCTTACGAAGCACATCAATGCTTCCATGCTCAACATACTGATCCGGCAAAGTAAGAGGAAGAACTTTCACATCAAGATTTTTTTTCGCTGCACATTCCAAAACTTTCTCTGAACATGCGCCACTCTTTACGTTTTCTTCAACAACTGCAATCAACCTGTGATTTTTTGCCAGTTTTTCAATCATATTTTCATCGAAAGGTTTCACAAAGCGTCCATTTACCAGGCTGCAATGATATCCTTTTTCTTTTAGATTCTCGTATACCTTTACCGCCTCTTCAAACATATGCCCGATAGAAAAGATCGCAATATCTTTTTCTTCGTGAATCATCTCACTCTTTCCTAACTCGATTGGCTGACGGTATTTCTCATACTCGTCATAAGCGCTTCCCCTGGGGTAACGCACGGCAATCGGTCCATCATAATCAAGCGCAAATCTCACCATGTCCGCAAGCTCCCATCTGTGTTTCGGAGACATTACGACCATATTTGGGATGCTGGAAAGATAGGACAGATCAAAAATACCCTGATGTGTCTCACCGTCACTGCCTACCAGACCTGCTCTGTCAACCGCAAAAACAACCGGGAGATTCTGAAGACAGACATCATGGATCATCTGATCATATGCACGCTGTAAGAA
>JBJEMB010000105.1:0-11251 GCA_051879455.1 Lachnospiraceae bacterium | reverse complement strand
GGAGATTCTGAAGACAGACATCATGGATCATCTGATCATATGCACGCTGTAAGAACGAAGAATATACCGCGAATACCGGTTTCATTCCTCCCGCCGCCAGTCCGGCTGCAAAAGTCACTGCATGTTCTTCTGCAATACCTACATCATAAAATCGTGAAGGATAAAGCCGTTTAAACCTTGCAAGTCCTGTTCCATCAGCCATTGCCGCGGTGATTGCCACGATTTTTGTATTTCTTTTCGCCTCATCACAAAGCACCTTTCCGAAAATATCGGTGTAAGAGTCTTTTTTCTTTCCGCTGATCACTTCACCTGTCGCTATATCAAATGGAGCAATCCCGTGGAATTTATCCGGCGCACTCTCTGCCGGCTCATAACCTTTTCCTTTTTTCGTCAAAACATGAAGAAGTACAGGTCCTTCAATCTTTCTTGCTTCATTAAGCACTCTGCAGAGTGCACGTATATTATGTCCCGGTACCGGACCAAGATAGGTAATTCCCATATCTTCAAAAAACATTCCCGGCACGACAAGTTGCTTAATACTGCTCTTTGTTTTTCGGATGCGCTCAATCATCCCTTCTCCTACTACAGGAACTTTCTCAAGTGTACTTGTTACACCCTTTTTCAGTCCTGTATAAAAATCTGCAGTCCGAAGCCTTGCAAGATACTGAGACATACCTCCTACATTTTCAGAAATGGACATATGATTATCGTTCAGCACAATGATAAAATTTGTACGCAGCTGCGCTGCATTATTTAAAGCTTCATATGCCATTCCGCCAGTCAGAGAACCGTCTCCTATAACGGAAATTACACTGTAGTCTTCCCCCTGCAGATCTCGTGCACGCACATAACCCAACCCTGCTGAGATAGAAGTAGAACTGTGTCCGGTATCAAACGCATCACAGTTACTCTCTTTTCTCTTCGGGAATCCACTCATTCCACCGTATTTTCTCAATGTATCAAACTGATCCTGTCTTCCGGTCAGAATCTTATGTGTATAAGACTGATGCCCCACATCCCAGATAATCTTATCTTTCGGGAGATCAAATACCCGGTGCATGGCAATGGTCAGTTCAACAACTCCAAGATTGGATGCCAGATGCCCACCGCTTTTACTGGTTTTTTCTATAAGAAATTCTCTGATTTCCTGTGCCAGCTCAGGGAGCTGTTCTGGTTTTAATTTCTTAATATCATTTTCTTTTTTTATCTGCTCTAACATATGAGCACCCCTCTATTTTTCTCTGTGAATCAGCTGTATAAGAAGCTGTTCAAGATATGTATTTTCCCCAGGAAGGCTGTTAAGTTTTGAAATAGCCTCTCTGGATTTTTCTTCGACGATCTCTGATGCTCTTTCCACACCAAATAATGTTACATACGTAGTCTTTTCATTCTTTTCATCACTGTGGATTGGTTTTCCAAGCACTTCCTTCGTACTTGTCACATCCAGAATATCATCCTGGATTTGAAAAGCGATACCGACATTTTTTGCAATCTGCTCAACCTGTAAAAGTTCCTCTTCACATGCACCGCCAAGTACAGCTCCTATCATCATCGAAGATTCGATCAATGCAGATGTCTTGAGCTCGTAGATAGTATCAAGAACTTCCTTTTCCACTGCATGCCCCGTCTCTTTTACATCAATGACCTGACCACCGATCATACCGTAAATACCTGCTTTCCGGCTGAGTATCTGAATTGCTTTTGCAATCCTTTCGCTCTCTTCCGGGGATTTTAAAAAGGCAGATGCCGCTGTCTCAAATGCAAAATTAAGGAGCGCATCTCCTGCAAGGATTGCCATATCTTCTCCGTAGACCACATGGGTTGTCTTACGTCCCCGTCTGTAATCATCATTATCCATTGCAGGTAAGTCATCGTGTACAAGAGAATACGTGTGGATCATTTCCTGTGCAGCCATAAACGCATGGAGAGCCTCACTCTCCTTTACCTCGTCTTCCCCGGCAAATAATCTGTATGTCTCCTGCATGAGCATTGGCCGAAGTCGCTTACCACCTGCAAGCAGACTATATTCCATAGCTTCCATAATAAGCTTCTGATACCCTTCCTGTTTTGGAAGATATCCTTTTATGATCTCTTCTATTTTTTCAACTTTCAACTTTTGGACTTTAGAAAAATCAGTTTTCAAATTCATGTTCTTCTCCTTCGTTATCCAATATCAGTATCTTTTTCTCTACTTTATCGATTTTGTCATTGCAGGTCTTTAATAACTCCATCCCTTTTCGATAACACTGAAAGGACTCCTCTAAAGAAATGTCTCCCTGCTCCATATTTTCTATTACTTTATCAAGCTGCGCGAAGATATCCTGAAGTGTATATTCATCATTTTTAGTCTCTTTTTCTTCTTTTTTCATCATCTTCGCTCCTTTCTTATCTCATCAACTGTCGCTGTGATCACACCATCCGTCACAGATACTTCTATTTTTTCTCCGGGTTTTGCCTGCTCAATACTTTTTAAAGTCTTTCCATCTGATGTCTCCACATATGCATAACCCTGATTTAACTTTTCAAGCGGAGACAATCCCTTCATCTTTTCTACATAAATGTGAAAGAGATGTCGCGTCTCCCGAAGCTGCGTATTCATAAGAAGACGGAGCTTTTCAACATACTCGGCATATCTTTGCTGGTAATCTCTCAAAAGATTTCCCGGATGTAAATACTGAAGCTTCACCTGATATTCCCGGAGTTTAAGCCTTTCCAACTGTACTTTCTGCCTGAATATCCGATTCAGATGCGACCTGTATTCTAAAAGCATATCTGCGAGAGCTGCATATTCAAACACTGCGAGCTCTGCCGCTGCAGACGGTGTGGGTGCCCTGAGATCTGCCACATAATCTGCAATTGTTGTATCAGTCTCATGTCCTACTGCTGAGATGATCGGAACACTGCATTCAAAAATAGCTCTTGCAACTTCTTCTTCATTAAATGCCCACAAGTCTTCGATAGACCCACCTCCGCGACCGACGATCATCACGTCCACATTCGCTGCTTCCAGCATATGGATTCCTTTTATGATACTCTCTTTTGCCCCTTCACCCTGTACCTGAGCCGGATACAGGATCAACTGCACATAAGGATTTCTCCTCGCCGAAATGTTCATGATATCCCGAATGGCTGCCCCTGTAGGTGCAGTCACAACACCGATACGTTTTGCGTAAACAGGAATCTGCTTCTTATACTCAGGCGCAAACATACCCATCTCACTGAGTTCTTTTTTCAAAAGCTGAAAGCGCTCATAAAGTGCCCCTTCACCATCCAGCCGGATTTCTTTTGCGTATAGCTGATAAGATCCGCTTCTTTCATAGACACTGACACTTCCCAGAACAATAACCTGCTGTCCTTCGCTCATACGAAAAGAGAGCCCGCTTCGCTGCCCCGCAAACATAACACAGGCAATCGTTCCAGACTCATCCTTTAATGAAAAATATATATGTCCCGAAGTGTGATATTTTAAATTCGACACCTCTCCTTTGACATAAATGCGGTTCAGCATATAATCCTGAGCAAACATATTTCTGATGTAAGCATTCACCTGTTTTACCGAATATACATTCTGTGCCATTTACACACCTCTGCTGATCACCGTTTCCCTGCAAGCTTTGCAAGCACTCCGTTTACAAAAGAAGGACCATCTTCACTTGAGTATTTTTTTGCAAGCTCTACTGCTTCGTCTATAGCAACTCCTTCCGGAATGTCATCATCCCACTTCATCTCGTAAACGGCCAGTCTCAGAATACTCAGATCCACCTTATTCATGCGGGAGGTCTTCCATCCTTTTGACGCGCCGCTTATTAACTCATCGATCTCTGCAATATGTTCTGCAATGTTCTGCGACTTTGTCTTAATATATTCTAAATCCTTTTCTTTTGCATCTTCAAGCTGCTCGAAATAGAGTTCCATCTGTTCCGGCATACTGCCCTCTTCATTGAACTCCATTCCAAACACCATTTTAAAGATGTGATCTCTCAACTCTGTTCTCTTCACTTAATTTTCCTCCGGCATCTCCACTCCGGTAATACGGATATTTACATCAGCCACTTCAAGTCCTGTCATATTCTCAATTGCTGATTTAACCTTTTCCTGAACTTTTGCCGTTGTATCTTTGATGTTATAGCCATACTTCAGATTGAGGGTCAAAGTTGCTGTTACAATTCCTTCTAATACGTCAACTTTCACACCTTTTGACATGGACTTAACACCAAGCTTGCTTGCAAGATCCTTCGTTGCATTTCCTGCCATAGAAGCTACTCCATCCACTTCCATAGCTGCGAGTCCGGCAATGACTGCAACTACTTCATCCGCAATTTTAACTTCTCCAAGGTTTGCCTCAGTTTTTATTGTATACGTACTTTTCTCTTCTTTTCCCATATCATAAACCTCCTGTCTGGTTTCATGCTTTCATAATTATACCAAATTTCTGTTCTTTTGCATAGTACAAATTACCGCGCAAATTCTGTAAGAATCAATCCATCATTACGTTCAATGGTCATACGGATACTCCATTCATTCACAAACAGAAGAAGCGGTCTTCCTTTTAAGTCCTTTACTTTCTTCATATCTGAAGTTCCGTGAAGCTTGTCCAGATTAATATCCTCATTTCCAATCCAGCGGATATATTCATATGGAAGACTGTCCATCCGGATTTCAACATTATACTCATTTTCCAGACGGTACTTTAACACGTCGAACTGGAGCACACCTACAACACCTACTATGATTTCCTCCATACCGGTATTATATTCCTGGAAGATCTGGATTGCTCCTTCCTGCGCAATCTGGTTGATTCCTTTGATAAACTGTTTCCGCTTCATCGTGTCCACCTGACGTACCCTTGCGAAATGCTCCGGTGCAAATGTAGGAATCCCCTCATAGCAGAATCTGTCACCGGAAGCTGTCAGTGTATCTCCGATGGAAAAGATTCCCGGGTCAAACACACCGATAATATCTCCGCCATATGCCTTATCCACAATCTTACGCTCACTGGCCATAAGCTGCTGTGGCTGTGAGAGACGGACCTTTTTGCCTCCTTGCATATGATAGACATCCATACCTGCTTCAAATTCACCGGAACAGATTCTCATAAAAGCAATTCTGTCCCGGTGTGCCTTATTCATATTTGCCTGAATCTTAAACACAAACGCAGAAAAATCCGGTTCTGTCATCGGATCAATCGCTCCTTTATCTGACATTCTCGGGAGTGGAGACGTTGTCATCTGAAGAAAATGTTTCAGAAATGTCTCTACACCGAAGTTTGTAAGTGCAGAGCCAAAAAATACCGGCGACAATTCTCCTTTGCTTACCAGTTCCTGATCAAATTCTGCACCTGCACCATCCTGAAGCTCAATTTCTTCTTCAAGCTTACTTTTCTGCTCCGCCAAAATAAGTGTATCAATCTCCGGGTCATCGATTGCAACCTTTCTCACTTCGCCCTGGGTTGTACCTTTGTGAGTGTCAGAGAAAAGTTCCACTTTTTTCGAAGCACGATCGTACACACCCTTGAACTCTTTTCCGGAACCGATCGGCCAATTGATCGGACATGTAGCAATCCCAAGTTCATTTTCAATATCATCAAGAAGTTCGAACGTATCCATTGCCTCTCGGTCCATCTTATTTATAAATGTAAAGATCGGGATATGGCGCATCGTACATACTTTAAAAAGCTTTCTTGTCTGCGCCTCAACTCCCTTAGAAGCATCAATTACCATCACTGCTGAATCTGCAGCCATCAAAGTACGGTAAGTATCCTCCGAGAAATCCTGATGTCCCGGAGTGTCCAGAATATTGATACAATATCCACCATAATTAAACTGAAGAACAGAGGATGTAACAGAAATACCTCTTTCTTTTTCAATCTCCATCCAGTCAGAAACCGCATGCCTTGCTGTCGCTTTCCCTTTTACACTTCCGGCAAGATTAATTGCACCTCCGTAAAGCAAAAACTTCTCTGTCAAAGTTGTTTTACCTGCATCCGGATGGGAAATAATCGCAAATGTTCTTCTCTTTTCTATCTGCTTCTTCACTTCATTCGATAACTGTGCCATATATTTCAACTCTCCTAAATATATTATATCCGCGAAATTACGCCATTAGACAGTATAACATATCAACACAGTTTCTACAAACAGGAATTATCATTTCTCACAAACAGAATCAGTTTTCTTCCACAATTGGATTGATCACAATATTCTCTGCTGCCACGCCTGTCTTTCTGGTCACGATGTCTGTAATCTGTGCACGATTTGCCTCTGTAAGCTCCTTCGCACTGATAACAACATCTGCCGAATCCTCAGAAATGCTCACGACAGCATCCGAAAATCCTTTCGAAGCCAGGAGTGTCTCTGCTGCCGCCTCTTTTTCTGTAATCTCTGTCATACTGACCATTTGTGCCACTGCATCCTTTTTCTGTTCATCACTTAAGTTCTCATTATCAATGATCTGCTGAAGAGTTTCTTTATTTTTTGCTCGTACCTGTTCTCTTGTCACCTTTGCCTCTGCCACCACAGCGTCTGTACTGCCACTCGTCAAAACCGCTTCTCCGGGTGTTCCCAAGGAATCGCCGCCCTCCGCATCACTGTCCTGACTTTCAATATCACCGGATGCACTCTGAAGATCCTCCTCTGAGATATCAAGAAGTTCCTGGTTTGCAAGTTCGGCATTTGTCTGCTGTGTCTCTTCGTTCTCTCCAAACAGCCGGCCTGAGTAATTCAAATATCCTGCAGCTGCGATCATGATTGCCAGTGCCGCTATGATCATCTGATTCTTTTTTAAAAATTTTTTCACAATATTTCCTCCTTTTTGCCCTGTCATTCTTTCTTTACTATCCTAATCTTATGCGTGTCTATGCTAAATAATGCCTGCACCGCCTCAGTAATATTTTTTATTACAACTGCATTGTCTCCTCCGGACGCCACGACCACCACTCCCTCTACTCTGGGCGTCAGTTCCTTTCTGATATAAGGATCCTGTCCGGTTGTACCTTCTGCATCTCCCAGTGTTGCATTTTCATGATTACCACTATATATCGTTGTTTCCCCCAACGTTTCATTCGTTGTCGTTCTCTCACCGCCCTGACTATCCTTTTCATTTACCCTTTCACTGGTCGTCTCAATATCCTTTTCAATTACTTTTTCCGATGATTCCTTTAATGTAATCATAACCTTCACTTCACCCGCACCCTCCATCTGTGAAAGAATTTCCTCAAGCTGACTTTCCATATAAGATACATATTCCTGCTCTGTCAATCCTGTTTCTCGTGACACGCTCTCAAAAGAATCTTCTGATTTACTATTTGTCTTCCCTTTACCCGTTGGAATTGTGATCACCAGAAAAAGGACACCGATCAAAAAAAGAATCAAAAGCTGATCTTTTCTAAGTTTTCCTTTTTTAATTTTCTCAAACATGCTTTCTATATCAATCAATTTGAATCTCCTCCACTTTTACAGAGCTGTTTTTCTCCTCATTTGTATCATCTGTATAATTTTCAGAGTCATTTATTTCCTCTTCTAAGATGTTTTCTGCTTTCTTTAAACTTTCTTCTGTATCAATTCCATACAGATATTCTGTTGCATTTTCAATTTCCGAAATTTTCTCTTCATACTCTCTGCTTTTATAAAAATTTGTCACCTGATCTTCCATCCCAAGTAATCGAAAAACAGGTGTCAATATCATTAAGATCAATACCATTCCTGTAAAAAAACGAATATATTTTTTATATTCTGCTCCCGGAAGAGCATACAGTACAGCCGCAGTCAACACGAGATATATAGAAATATCCTGTATCCATTCATAGAGTTCCCGAAACATATGACTGCCTCCTTTTTCCTATCATCATCTTCTTTAAATACTGCCTGTCACAAAAGATACAATGACAATTGTAAGCAAAAACAAAAGTCCTGTTGTAAAGACAACCCTCATTAAAAGTCTGCATCCATCACCTACGCATTCTACGCAGCCGGCAATTCTTTTATCTGAAACCGGGTGTATGACTGCTGCTGCAAGTTTATACATAAGAACAATACTTCCCAGCTGCACAAGGGGAGCAACACACAGCGCCAGGCACACAATCATTCCGACAACACCGATTCCGTTCTTCACAAGCACCACTGTTCCAAGCACCACTTCCGTCACTCCTCCAATTGCATCTCCGACCCCCGGAATCGCCTCTGCTGTCCGTGTCAGTGTACTTCTTTTTACTGCATCTATCGCAGGGCTTATCATCCCCTGCATCACATTCAATCCAATCACCCCTGCAAGCAATGTCTTCAAGATCCATGAAACCACCATTTCAATCAGCTCGGCAAATTTACTGAGATACTCCTGAGACGATAAAAAATCAAGAATTTTTACCATGATATAAATGTGAATAACAGGCAGGAGAAAACAGACAATCATGATCTCAATCAGATAAATGAAAAACAAAACAAGATTATAAAATCCCACTGCCGTCATACTCCCTTTTGCGATAGAAACCGCAAGAAAATAGACCGGACAGAACACCGTCATAAATGTTGTGAGATTTTCAATTCCATCACTTACCCACTCCATCACACTCTGAAATGAATTTAGACACAATGCAATGAGAAGAAGATAGATCACATAAAAACTGATTTCCGCAACCTGTTTATTTTGAAACACCTGAGCAAAATTCTGAAACACCGCTGCAATAATCGTAATGATCAGAATCTGCACAAGGTTTTTCTTACAACTTGAGAATGCATAAAAAATCTGATCACTTACCAGTCTCTTTAGAAGTTCCGGCGTATACTGCTGCTCTCCTGAAAGAACTGCCTTCACTGTCTCTTTAAAATCCAGTTTCTCATCCGGAAACATTTTCTTTAAAGCACGATCTATTTCATCGTATTCAAACTGCTCCATGAATCCTTCTTCCACAGGTTTCGTTATATCGGACGCCTGAGAACAAAATCCGGTCACATAAAATAAGATATTTGACATTATGAATAACAGCCCTGCCGACTTCAAAAAATGCCAGATTGATTTTCGTCTTTTTTTCCTCTTTATTTTCATGACAAAAATCCTTTGATCGTATCCAAAAGTGTCAATAGAATCGGCGTCCCAAGAGCCAGAATCAAAAGCTTCCCGAACACTTCAATTTGCCCGGCAATTGTCTGATACCCGGCATCTTTACATATGTTAGAGGAAAACTCTGCAAGATATGTAATCCCCAGCATTTTTAATAAAGTCCCGATATACACAGAGTCCATATTAATATAGTCACCAATTGTCTGTATCGTTTTTATAATGATCTTTAATGGAGACAAAATTGCAAAAAATATAAGAATACTCAGAGCAATACTAATGTAAATCCCATACTCAGCTTTTCCATTTTTAAATTGTATTGCTAATAGCGCCCCTGCCACTCCAAGCGCGCCAACCTGCATCATACTCAAAACATTTCTCCTCCTTTACAACGATTGTTTTCAAAGCATAAACAGGCGTTTGATTGATTCAAAAAGACCATAAATATACGGGACGATCCAAAACAGGACCAGAAGCAGCCCCGCAAGGCTCGCCAGAAAAGCCTGCTCCTCTCTCCCACTGTGCTTAAGCACCTGGCAGAGTACTGATACCAGTATTCCTACTGCTGCAATTTTAAAAATCAGATTCACACTCATATTTTCTGCTCCTATATCAAAAGGATGGATATTAACATTCCACTCATCACTCCAAGGCAATGGCAGAGCCTTACTCTTGTTTTCATTCCTTCCTTCATTTCTTCCATACTTAACGAAAGCTGCTGCTGATACAGAGTAAGGATGTTCAGCTGAAGCTTAAGATCGACAACTCCCAGCTGATTTCCAAGCTGTATCAGTCTTGTAAGCTCACCTCTCGGCAATCCGGAATCTTTCAGATAACCTTCTATGGCCTGACACCATATTTCATCAAAGGTTCCTCCATTACCACTGTTCATGTCTCTTTGCATTGACAAAAGCCATCCTTTATAAGGTTCCTGCGCATGACTGGCTATATGAGAAAAAATTTCGCCCAGATGAGAACGTGCATATCTGATTTCACTTTCCATCATGCTCATAATCCTCTGAAGATATCTCATCTGACGATACTCTTCCTGTATATCATCTGCCTTTCGAATTCCCATAAAGGTCGTAGCTGCCATAACGAACACAACTCCTGATACTTTAAGCAGCATCTACATTACCCTCCCGGATGCGTCAAAAATACTCTGAATCTTTCCCTGCTTTTCAAGAAACACATACCTCTCAAACCTCTTTTCTTCTATCATTTTTGAAAATACTGGTTTTCGTTTCAATTCTTCCATTGACTCTCCATGTGCGGTCGCAATCATTCTAAGTCCACAGTGCATCGCATAAGAGATAGCCTGTACATCCTCAGGCTCTCCGATCTCATCCACCGCCAGAACTTCCGGTCTCATAGAGCGGATCATCATGATCATTCCCTCCGCCTTCGGGCACCCGTCCAGTACATCCGTACGCATTCCCAGATGATTTTGCGGAACTCCGTAATAACATCCTGCAATCTCAGATCTTTCATCAACCACTCCTACTGTAGCCGCTTTTACGTAACTGTTCCCATCGGAAACCTGCCTTATGATATCCCTGAGAAGCGTCGTCTTCCCACATCCAGGTGGTGAGACAAGAAGCGTATGTAACAGCCTCCGGTGACAGGTAATTGCAGGAAATAAACCGTCAGCACATCCTAGTATTTCATGTGACATTCTGATATTGACAGATGCAATATAGCGCAGATTTCGGATTTCTCCTTTGTCTACAATCGCCTGACCGGCAATCCCCACCCGGTGTCCTCCTTCGATAGTAATAAAACCCTGTTTCATCTCCTCTTCAAACGCATACAGGGAATATCTGCTGATATATTCAAGTACCGCATCAATCTCTTCCTTTGAAACAATATATGCCTCACCCGAATCACATACCGGCACCCGTTCTTCGCCCTGGTACATTAGAAGCAAAGGTTTCCCCGCTCTGAGACGTATCTCCTGCAGCTTTTCAAACTTAGGCACTTCTTTTTGCACTACTTTCTTTATCTTTTGCGGCAATATATTGATAATCCGATCTTCCTGCATCTTTGTCCACCTCTTTACATTCAATATATGTACATGGAAGATAATTATGACAGAAAAAACGCCCTGCGTTCTTCGCAAGGCGTTTTTCTAATTCATTTATTATGTTTTTTACAGTTATATTTTACTCTGCTACATCTTTCATACTGAATGAGAATCTTC
>JBJEMB010000104.1:0-2970 GCA_051879455.1 Lachnospiraceae bacterium | reverse complement strand
AATAGGAAAACGAAAGCATCTCAAACGAGAGGAAGATTAGATGAAGGAAAAGAAGACAGTAAGAGGTAATACTGTGCGTATAACGGCTGCAGGCTTTTTTTGCATTATTTTGTTGGGGGCGGTTCTTTTGTATCTGCCCATCAGTAATCAGAAGCCTATAGCATTTGTGGATGCGCTGTTTTCTTCGGTCAGTGCGGTGTGCGTGACCGGACTTATGACAGTTACAACAGCGACACAGTTTACTTTGTTTGGAAAAATTGTACTTTTAATATTGATACAGATTGGCGGCTTAGGGATCATTGCCTGCGCAACAGCTTTTTTCATGATTGCCAGAAGACAGATTACAGTGCGTGAGAGAGTGATTATCCAGGAGTCTTACGGAATGTATACTTTCGGTGGAATCGTAGACATGGTAAAGAAAATTATTGTCGGCACGTTGATTGTTGAAGGGATTGGAGCAGTTTTTTATATGTTCCAATTTATTCCCGAATACGGACCGCTTAAAGGGATCGGATATTCAGTATTCCATGCAGTTTCAGCATTTTGTAACGCTGGGATTGACATTCTGGGAGACAAAAGCTTTTCGGAATATGTTGTAAATCCTGGAGTAAATATTACAACGATATTATTGGTTATCGTGAGCGGTATCGGATTTCCGGTATGGATTGATATTATTGAAAACGGAAAAAGGCTGTATCATAATGAGGTGCCGAAGAGATGGTGGTTTACAAGGCTTAAGCTGCATTCGAAGCTGGCAATCATGACAACTTTGATTTTACTGGCAGCAGGCACTGTATTTATATTTATTTCTGAATATCATAATCTTGATACCATAGGAAATATGAATGTCGGACAGAAATTATTGGCTTCGCTATTTCAATCGGTGACGACAAGGACAGCAGGGTTTTATACATTTTCCCAGGGAGCGATGCATGAGGAATCGAAACTTTTCTGCTGTATTCTCATGTTCATCGGGGGTTCTCCGGTAGGTACGGCAGGCGGTGTAAAAACGACAACGATTGCGATGCTTGTAATCGCATGCTTTACATTTGTGCGCGGTGGAAATGACATGGAATGTATGGGACGAAAAATATCTTTCGCAAATTTCAGAACAGGTTTTTGTGTTGTAATGGTAGCTTTTTCTGCGTTTGCCACAGGAACGATTGCAATCCTTGCGGCAGAACCGGATAATGTTCCTTTAATAAATATTCTGTATGAAACAGCCTCGGCTGTGGGAACTGTGGGACTGTCAGCAGATTTGACGCCGAATCTTGGAAGATTTAGTCAGATGATCCTGATGCTTCTTATGTATATGGGAAGGCTCGGACCGCTTACCCTGGCACTTCTGTTTGCCGGTAAATCAAATCCGAGAGATAATATCAGGAGTCTTCCGGAAGAACGGATCATGGTTGGTTAGAAGAATGTAAGTGAAAAAGGAGATTAAGATAAGAATGAGAAAACAATTTGCAGTATTTGGACTCGGCAGTTTTGGAATGAGTGTGGCAATTACGCTTCAGCAGCTTGGATGTGAGGTTATTGCGGTAGATCATGACAAAGAACGTGTAAAAGATGTGGCAGATCATGTGTCTTTTGCAATGCGGGCAGACATTGGAGATCCGGATGTGATACGTTCTCTGGAACCAAGAAACTTAGACGGGATTATTATTGCAGCAGCAGATAATATGGAGGCAAGCATTATGGCAACTCTGAGCGCGAAAGAAATCAATATCCCTTATGTACTTTGTAAAGCACGGGATGACATGCATGCGCAGGTATTGAAAAAGATTGGCGCGGATGCCATCGTATTTCCGGAAGAAGAAATGGGGAAAAAAGTGGCAAAAAGCCTGGTGTCTGTAAACCTGACAGACTGGATTGCCCTGTCTCCGGATTACAGTATCCTTGAAACCGCCATCCCGAAATCCTGGGTAGGCAAGACTTTGAAGGAGCTGGATGTAAGGAAAAAATATAATGTTAATGTGGCAGCACTCAAAGAGGGAGAAAAGGTGGAAATTAATCCGGATCCGGATATGCCTCTCAGGGAAGGTATGATTTTGGTTCTAATCGGCGAAGATAAATCTTTGGAAAATATATAAAGGCAGGTAGCGGGTTATGATTACAAGTACGTCAAATGCAAAAGTAAAGCGTTTGGTAAACCTTAAAAAGAAAAGAAAGTTAAGAGATACGGAAAAAGTGTTTCTCGTAGAGGGAATCCGGATGTTCAGAGAAGCTCCGGAAGATAAAATCGCGGAAATATATGTGACAGAATCATTTTTAAACAAGCAAAACAAATTAATCCAGGAAAAATCTAAAATGTCTGGTGCACCGGTAGAAATTCTGTCAGACACAGTGTTTGAATATGCATCTGACACAAAGACACCTCAGGGAATCTTGTGCGTAGTCAGACAGATGAACTATAATGTGAATGAAGTGGCGAGAGGGGAAAGTCCGCTTCTGCTTGTGCTTGATAATCTACAGGATCCCGGGAACCTTGGGACGATAGTGAGAACCGCAGAAGGGGCCGGAGTTACAGGCATCCTCATGAGTAAAGACTGCGTAGACATTTATAATCCAAAGACGATTCGTTCTACCATGGGTTCAATATATCGAATGCCATTTTCTTATGAAGAAAACCTGTTAGAAGCAATAGAGGATTTGAAGAAAAAAGGAATTCATACTTATGCCGCACATCTGGAAGGTGCATGCGTTTATGATGAGGAAGATTACCGGGAAGGAAGCGCATTTTTTATCGGAAATGAAGGAAATGGCCTGAGAGATGAAATTGCCCGGTCGGCGGAACGGTATATTAAGATACCGATGTGCGGTCAGGTGGAGTCTTTGAACGCAGCAATTGCAGCGTCGGTGCTGATGTTTGAAGCAGCAAGGCAAAGGCGGGTGTAAGCATTGCGTTATCAAAAAAAGTATACTATAATTAGCATACCGTAATACATGCCCTGCGGGCGGGCACGCTTC
>JBJEMB010000103.1:0-17038 GCA_051879455.1 Lachnospiraceae bacterium | reverse complement strand
GTGAGAAAAAACGATTAGAATAAGTCGAGGAAAACACTTGTCAATATGAAACTCTTGTGTTATCATAGTTATGGTTTATCCGCAGGAGGTGGAAGATAATGGAGATTTTAAAGACGGTATTAATGGTTATATTTGCAATAGACTGTATCGCATTGACAGCTATCGTGTTAATGCAGGAAGGAAAGTCAGCAGGCCTTGGAACAATCAGTGGTATGGCAGACAGTTACTGGGGACAGAATAAAGGTCGTTCAATGGAAGGTGCGCTGGTAAAATCTACAAAATTCCTTGCGATTCTGTTTATTGTACTGGCAGCAGTGTTGAATTTAAAAGTATTTGCTTAAAAGAAGTATATTTACAAGCATGATGGGACACTCCTGTAATAGGAGTGTCCTTTTTGCGATACTGTGATATACATAGATTCATAATGAGAAGGGAGATGCATGAAAGGATGGACAAGACATTTGAAAAACAAAAAAAGGTAGTCTATGATCTTATTTGCGATGAATTATATACACCTATGAAATTTAAGGAACTTGCCGTCTTATTGCAGGTTCCCAAAGAACAGCGGGATGATCTCAGAAAAGTGCTGGAGACACTTGAAGAAGAAAGGAAGATTTATCTTTCAAAAAGAGGAAAATACTGTAAAGGTGAAGCAAAATGTCTGGAAGGTGTTTTTCGTGCAAATGCAAGAGGATTTGGATTTGTGCAGATTGAAGGAGAAGATTCAGATATCTTTATAGGAGAAGAGAATACAGGCGGAGCTTTTGATGGAGATACGGTAGAGATTGTTATTACGAAAGAGACCGGCGGACGTAGTCGTGAAGGCAAGGTAGTAAAGATTCTTTCGCGTGGAATTTCAAAAGTTGTAGGCCTGTATGAAATGAAGCCTGGGAAAAATTATGGTTTTGTAATCCCGGATGATCAGAAGATCCAGAAAGATATTTTTATCCCGATTGAGAAATCAAAAGGTGCGGTAAATGGGCACAAAGTAGTGGCAGAGCTTACTTCTTACGGAGAAGAAGGAAGAAAACCGGAAGGAAAGATTATTGAAATTATTGGTCATGTGAATGATCCGGGGACAGATATCTTGTCAATTGTAAAAGGCTATGATCTTCCGACAGAATTCCCGGAGCGTGTGCTGAATCAGGCTGTGCGTGTGGCAAAGCCAGTCAGTGAAGCTGATATGGCAGGACGTAAGGATTTGAGAAACTGGCAAATGGTAACCATTGATGGGGAAGATGCCAAAGATCTGGATGATGCTGTTTCTGTCACACGTGAAGGAGAAAACTATGTGCTTGGAGTGCATATTGCGGATGTGACAAATTATGTTCAGGAGAATAGTGCACTTGATCGAGAAGCGTTGGAAAGAGGTACAAGTGTCTATCTTGTGGATCGTGTGATCCCTATGCTCCCACATACACTGTCCAATGGCATATGTTCCTTGAATGAAGGAGAGGACAGACTGGCGTTAAGCTGTCTCATGACAGTGAATCCAAAAGGAAATGTTATTGCTCACGAGATTGCAGAGACAGTCATTCATGTAGACAAAAGGATGACTTATACAAGTGTAAATCTCATTTTGACGAAAAAAGATGAAAAAGAGAGAAAAAAATACAGCGAATTTGTGCCTATGTTTGAACTTATGAAAGAGCTTTCTGATATTTTGCGTTCCAGAAGAAGCCAAAGAGGTTCCATAAATTTTGATTTCCCTGAGACAAAGATGGTACTGGATGAAAATGGAAAGCCGATAGACATCAGGCCTTATGAGAGAAATGCAGCTACAAAAATCATTGAGGATTTTATGCTTCTTGCAAATGAAATTGTGGCAGAAGATTATTATTGGCAGGAGCTCCCCTTTGTTTATCGTACGCATGACGCTCCCGATGATGAGAAAATCAGAACTCTTGCCACCTTTATTAATAATTTTGGATTTAGTATGCACATTGGAAATAATGAGGTGCGTCCAAAGGAAGTACAGAAACTTCTTGTAAAAGTAGAAGGAACACCACAGGGGGCTTTGATCAGTAGACTTGCGTTGCGTTCTATGAAACAGGCGAGGTACACTCCGGAAAATACAGGCCATTTTGGTCTTGCGGCCAATTACTATACACATTTTACATCGCCAATTCGCAGATATCCGGATCTTCAAATTCACAGGATTATTAAAGATAATCTGCGTGGACGTATGAACGAGGAGAAAATCTTGCATTATCAGTCTGTTTTGCCTGAGGTGACGAAACATGCAAGTGAGACAGAACGAAGAGCAGACGAGGCTGAACGCGAGACAATAAAACTGAAAAAAGTGGAATATATGCAGGAGAGAATCGGACAGGTATTTAAGGGCGTGATTTCCGGTATGACAAAATGGGGAATGTATGTAGAGCTTGAAAATACAATAGAAGGGCTTGTTCATGTGACAAACATGTATGACGATCACTATGATTACAATGAAAATACCTATGAGATGATCGGAGAGAATATGGGAAAAAGATATAAACTTGGACAGGAGATTTTCGTCCGTGTAATAGATGCAGATAGATTTATGAGAACAATTGATTTTGAAATTGTGACAGAAAGAGAGGAAAAAGATGGCGAAGACAGATGGCAAAATGATTGCCAATAATAAAAAGGCTTATCATGATTATTTTATATTAGACACATATGAAGCCGGCATTGCTTTACATGGAACAGAGGTGAAATCACTTCGTATGGGTAAATGCAGTATTAAAGAGGCATTTATCCGGATTGAAAATGGGGAAATGTTCATCTATGGAATGCATATCAGTCCATATGAGAAGGGAAATATTTTCAATAAAGATCCCCTTCGTGTGAGAAAGCTTCTTCTTCATAAAGTGGAAATTAATAAGATGCTTGGGAAGACGAAGGAAAAAGGAATTGCAATTGTGCCACTGAAAGTATATTTTAAAGGAAGCCTTGTGAAAATAGAAATCGGGCTTGCAAAGGGTAAAAAGCTTTATGATAAGCGACAGGATATTGCAAAAAAAGATCAGAAGAGAGAGGCGCAGAGAGATTTTAAAGTGCGTAATTTCGGATAGGAGGAAATGATGGTACCGACAAAAAAAGAAGATTTGCGTAAGCTTGTTACACAGACAACTGTAGAAATGTATGAGGAGCTGACACCGCAACTCATCCAGATGATCAACGAGACAAAGCAGAATTCGTCACTTACTGAAGCACAGAAGCAGGATGAAATATCATTACATATGATGGGTTATGTCAAATCATGTACAAATGAAATCATTATAGAAGTTCTTGCGGAAATACTCGGACTGGATGATTAGAGAGGAAAGAAACAAAAGTGGCTGATGTGGCTGACGTTTGTATACCGCAAAATCGACCGCCTTCCTAAACGAGAATTAATACTCTTGTAACTAGGAAGGCGGTCGATTTATTTTCATGTTAGCAATCTATGAAAACACTCTTTTCAGCGGTGGAATACTGGTGATTACTATTTGTTATTCAATAGTAATCAGTTGTGGCTGATCTTCAACCTTTGGCATGTCTTTCGGAACCTGTAGTGTGAGGATTCCATTTTTAAAAGCTGCTTTTATATCGTTCTGAGTTACTTGCTCGCCAACATAAAAGCTTCTGTTGCAACTTCCGGTATAACGTTCCTTGCGTAAGCAATTACCTTTTGCGTCTTTCTCTTCTTTTGTTTCATTTCTGGAAGCTGAAATAGTCAGGTATCCATCTTTCAGGTCGGCTTTGATATCTTCTTTTGCATATCCAGGAAGTTCCATCTCAATGATGTAATTACCATCTTTGTCGTGGATATCCGTTTTCATAATCTGTGTAGATGAATTGTCATATGAACGTGTGAAAAATGGGTCTCTGAACATCTCATCAAATAAATCATAATTTCTGTTTGCTAATAACATAAATCATTCCTCCTTAAAATTGTGTCGCTTCATAGGTTATTGTGCCCTGAAAGCAAACGGCTTATTGAATTTTGGCAATTTAATAAAGAATTAAATTGTTGTTTGTTTTATTTGTTATAGGGATTATATAACAGATTATTAGCACTGTCAATAGTTGAGTGCTGATTTCACAGAATGTTCACAGATTCTCACAGATTCACTTATGTAATCAAAAAAAGCAGGACGTAAATTCCTGCTTTTTAATCATATTATGAATTTTTTATTTATCAAAAGAATGAGAGGATTCTTCTGAAATATCTGATTTGGGAAGATACATGTGAACAGTCTCAATTCTGTTTTTATCCAGAGATTCCACTACAAGACGAATTCCGCTTTCTGTAGTGATTGAATCTCCAACTTCTGGGAATCGATCCAGACGTTCGATAATGAAGCCTCCGAGGGAATCATAATCTTCTGATTCCAGGGAAAGATCCAGACGGTCATTCAAGTCATCCAGATTCATAGAACCTTCAATCATATATTCATCGGGAGAAATCTCCTTTATGAAATCTTCTTCATTCTCATCATATTCATCGTGAATCTCACCGACAATTTCTTCCAGCAAGTCCTCAAGAGTAATCAGACCTGCTGTTTCTCCGTATTCATCCAGAACAATTGCGATGTTGAAAGAAGCCTGACGCATCTCCACAAGAAGCTCAGAGATGCTCTTATATTCATAAGTAAAGTAAGCTTCGCGAAGAATATCTCTGACATGAAATTCCTTTTTGTTGTCGAACAGCAACAAATCTTTCATATTAATTGTTCCGATGACATTATCCGTTGTCTCTTCAAATACCGGAAGACGTGTGAATTTGTCTTCGCGAAAAATGTCAATCAGTTCTTCATAAGTGCTGTCAACGTCAGCAAATGTTACGTGTACACGAGGCACCATAACATCTTTGGCTTTCGCGTCTCCAAGATCAAATACGTTGTAGATCATTTCCTTTTCGTCAGATTCAATGACACCGTCTTCATGGCTTACGTCTACAATGGTTCGAAGCTCTGTCTCAGTCATGATATTATTCTTGGCATCAGGGTCAATACGTAAGAGTATTAATACACACCTGGAAAGACCGTTGATCAGGAAAATAACCGGTGTAGCAATTATCATAAACAGATGAATAATTCTGGCGTAAACAAGCGACATTTTTTCGGCATGGATAGATGCCATGGTCTTTGGCGTTATCTCACCAAATAAGAGAATGGCAATCGTTAGGATTGCGTTTGCGACAGCAATCATAGAGCCTCCCAGACTATATGCAAGAGAGGTGGTAAGTGATGCTGCTGCAAGGTTTACAATGTTGTTGCCGATTAAGATTGCACTTAGCATCTTACTGGATTCATCCGTGATTTTTAATACGATTTTTGCGTTTTTATTGCCTTCATCGGCAAGGTTACGGATACGGATTCTGTTTACCGTTGTTAATGCTGTCTCTGCTGATGAAAAGAATGCAGAGAGAATTAATAAAATAAATAGAATGATTAACTGCGTGACGTCACCCGAGTCCAATGATAAATCAACTCCTTTTTATTAGACTATATGGGACTAATATACCTCATTTGGATGGAATTTGCAAGTGCGCGTTGAATTTGAAACATAATTAGTGTATGATGTACATTGAAAATCAGTATTTGACAAGGAGAGTACAAGTCATACTATGAATGAAAAGTTTTATGAAGAGTTAAAGCAGATCTTAGCGGAAGATTATATAAAATTGAAGGAACCGATGAAGAATCATACGACATTTCGAATTGGGGGAGAAGCTGATTATTTTGTGACTCCTCAGACGAAAGAAGAGATTAAGGCAGTGGCGGCGTGTTGCAGAAAATTTGAAATGCCTTATTATATAATAGGAAATGGAAGCAATCTACTTGTGTCTGACAAAGGATACAGGGGTGTCATTATTCAGATATTTAAGATGATGAATCAAATCACTGTGGAGGGTAATCTTATTATTGCACAGGCAGGAGCATTATTGTCTGCGATTGCTGCAAAAGCATTTGAGAATTCACTTGCCGGATTTGAGTTTGCAGCGGGGATTCCCGGAACATTAGGTGGTGCATGTGTGATGAATGCAGGAGCTTATGGCGGTGAGATGAAACAGGTTTTAAAAGAAGTTACTGTTATGGATCATCAGGGAAGGATTGATACGCTTCCTGTTTGCGAGTTGGAGATGGGATATCGTACTAGCAGGATTGCAAAAGAAAATCTTATCGTACTTGAGGCAAAAATAGAGCTTGAACAGGGGGATTCTCGAGAAATCAGAGCTTTAATGGACGAATTGAGAGAAAAAAGAGTGACGAAACAGCCGCTGGAATATCCAAGTGCAGGCAGTACATTTAAAAGACCGGAAGGATATTTCGCCGGGAAACTGATTCAGGATAGTGGACTCAGAGGATTTTCTATCGGTGGAGCGCAGGTGTCTGAAAAACATTGTGGCTTTGTGATCAATAAAGATCAGGCAACTGCTGCAGATGTAGAGGAACTTATGCGCCAGGTGTCTGCAAAAGTGAAAGAAAAGTTTGGAGTAACACTGGAGCCGGAAGTGAAAAGGTTGGGTGAGTTTTAAATGAGATTTGTTATAGTTACTGGTATGTCTGGAGCCGGAAAGAGTACTGCACTTAAGATGCTTGAGGATATGGGGTATTTTTGCGTGGACAACCTTCCGGTGCCGCTTATTCCAAAACTTGCTGAGATTCTTTTTGTGCCCGGAGCGGAGATGAATAAGGCAGCATTAGGCGTTGATATCCGCAGTGGAGAAAACTTTCAGGAATTAGAAAATGTCATGAAAGAATTGGATGAGAATGGAATGCAATATGAAATTTTGTATTTGGAATCCAGTGATGACGTATTGATAAAAAGATATAAGGAAACAAGACGTTTTCATCCTTTGTCGGGAAATGATGGACGAGTGGATGAAGGAATCCGTAAGGAAAGAGAAAAACTTAAGTTTTTAAAACAGAAAGCGGACTATCTGGTTGATACCAGTCATATGCTTACAAGAGAGTTGAGAAAAGAACTCAGCAAAATTTTTGTTCAGAATAAAGAGTATAATAATCTCTATATCACGGTGTTGTCTTTTGGTTTTAAATATGGAATACCCTCAGATGCGGATCTTGTATTTGATGTACGGTTTTTGCCCAATCCATATTATTTAGAAGATTTAAGACCGTTGAGTGGGAATGATAAAGCGGTCAGAGATTATGTGATGAATAATGATAAGGCAAAAGAATTTCTTGAAAAACTTGTTGACATGATTGAATTTTTGATTCCCAATTACATTCTGGAGGGAAAGACACAGTTAGTAATCGGAATCGGTTGCACAGGTGGAAAGCACAGATCTGTTACACTTGCCAATGAATTGTATGAAGTGTTGGAAAGATCGGATAATTATGGAATCCGGATTGAGCACAGAGATATAGGAAAAGATGCAATAACAAAAGCGAGATAGGAGTCGAAAATGTCGTTTTCGGGAGAAATAAAAGAAGAATTATTGCAACATTATTCAAAAGCAAGGCATTGTTGCCTGGCGGAATTATCGGCAATCTTACATATGTGTGGAGAATTTTCGACTGACAAAAAAGGAAATTGTGTCTTGAGATTTAGAACGGAAAATTTTCCAGTTGCGAGAAAATGCTTTACATTAATGGAAAAAACATTTAATATAAGAACTGATGTGGTTATTCGTCATAATTCTGAAAAAGGGAACTGGAATTATATTCTCTGCTGGAAAGGCGAAGAACTGCTTGCTGTCAAACATGCGGTTGTACAGGCGGTTTGCTGTAAAAGAGCATATATTCGAGGAGCATTTTTGGCATCTGGCTCTGTCAGTGATCCGAAGAAATCCTATCATTTTGAGATTGTGTGTGGTCTTGAAGAACAGGCAAAATATCTTCAAAATATTATCAATAGTTTTGATATGGATGCAAAGATTGTGGTACGTAAACATAATTATGTAGTATATCTCAAAGAAGGATCACAGATTGTAGATGTTTTAAATGTAATGGAAGCGCCTGTTGCTTTGATGGAGATGGAGAATGTACGGATTGAGAAAGATATGCGTAACTCCGTCAATAGGAAAGTAAACTGTGAAACGGCTAATATTAAGAAGATTGTTTCGGCGGCGGTCAGACAAAGAGAGGATATTATATATATCCGTGATACAATAGGTTTTGATAAGTTGCCGGAAGGTTTGAAAGATATTGCTCTTGCGCGTCTGAAGTATCAGGATGCGCCATTAAAAGAGCTTGGAGAAACTCTGGATCCTCCTTTGGGAAAATCCGGAGTAAATCATCGCCTTAGAAAACTAAGTGAAATAGCAGATAGATTAAGAAATAATAAGGAGGCATGAGAAACATGATTAGAAAGCCAGTTGTGATTCAAGCTAGTATGGATATGGAAGACCGTCCTATTGCACATCTTGTTCAGGAAGCAAGCCAGTATTCCAGTAAAGTGTATATTGAATTAGACGAGAAGAAAATTAATGCAAAAAGCATTATGGGCATGATGAGTCTGAAACTTACCGAAGGAACAAACCTTGTAGTTGTTGCGGAAGGTGAAGATGAAGAAATGGCAGTGAAAGGTGTGGAAGCATTTCTGTCATCCAGCCACTAGATAATACATACAAAAGGGCATTTTAAATGCCCTTTTTCTTCTATGAATAATTGTTGATTAAATTTCCGATGTTGATTTGAAAGGAGTATGATTGAGATGAAAAGATTGCTGTTTATCTATAATCCGCATGCGGGAAAAGAGCTTTTAAAACCAAAATTATCTGATATTATTGATATTTTTGTAAAAGCCGATTATGAAGTAGTTGCTTATCCGACGCAGGCATTTAGAGATGCCTATCGAAAGGTAAGAGAATGTGACATTAAGCAGTATGACCTGATTGTATGCAGTGGAGGAGATGGAACATTAGATGAAGTGGTTACGGGAATGATGTCCAGAGAAGACAGAATCCCTATTGGATATATTCCGACAGGTACAACGAATGATTTCGCAAATAGCCTGCATATACCAAGAAATCTTTTGAAAGCAGCAGATAATGCAGTGAATGGTAAAGCATTCCCGTGTGATGTGGGTGGATTTAATGATGGTATTTTCGTATATATTGCGGCTTTTGGGTTATTTACAGATGTTTCTTATGAGACAAAGCAGGAAATGAAAAATGTATTAGGACATCTTGCATATGTATTGGAAGGAACAAAACGCCTGTTTAATGTGCCGTCTTATAGATTGAAATTTACGCATGATGGGGAGAGCGTTGAAGACGAGTTTATATTCGGAATGGTTACCAACTCTCGTTCAGTTGGGGGATTTCGCAATATGGTCGGAAAACATGTTGTGTTCGATGATGGACTTTTTGAAGTGACTTTGATCAGAACACCGAAGAACCCAATTGAGCTTCAGGAAATCATTGCTGCCTTGCTAATTGAACAGATCGACACAAAATATATGTATACATTTAAGACCGGTGAGATTAAATTTGAATCTATTGAGGAGATTCCGTGGACGCTTGATGGAGAATATGGCGGAGTTCACGATGAAGTGCTCATTCGAAATCATAAGCAGGAACTGGAGATTATGGTGCCGGAAAAATATATCAAATCATTGAAACTAAAAAAAGAGCAAGAAAAAAGTTAAATAAAATAAAAAAAGTACTTGCCTAATTCAAAATAATCTGTTATATTAGACAAGTACGATACATGGCTCCCTGGTCAAGCGGTCAAGACGCTAGCCTCTCACGCTGGAATCAGGGGTTCGATTCCCCTGGGAGTCATTTATACGTTGACCTGAGAAAGATTTCTCGGGTCTTTTTTTTGCCTATATAAAAAAGTTCGTTGTGTTTTTCGCTGTAATGAGCTATAATATAAAAAGCGTAATTACATGTTTGGATTGAACAAACAAAGTTCGGTCTGAGCGAAGGAATTGGAGGAAGAAAGATATGATGGTATCAGCAAAAGAGATGCTGCAGAAAGCAGTAGCAGGTCATTATGCAGTAGGTCAGTTTAACATTAACAACCTTGAGTGGACAAAAGCTATTCTTCAGGCAGCAGAAGAGTGTAAGTCTCCGGTTATTTTAGGTGTATCTGAAGGTGCCGGAAAATACATGACAGGCTTTAAAACAGTAGAAGCTATGGTAGAGGCTATGGTAGAAGAAATGGGAATTACTGTTCCTGTTGCAACACACCTTGATCATGGCAGCTACGAAGGATGCATGAAGTGTATCGAAGCTGGATTTACATCAATTATGTTCGATGGATCAAAATATCCAATCGAAGAGAACGTAGCTAAGACAAAAGAACTGATTGCAATCTGCAGAGAGAAAGGTATGTCTATTGAAGCAGAAGTTGGAGCAATTGGTGGAGAAGAAGATGGTGTTATCGGACAGGGCGAATGTGCAGATCCTCAGGAATGTAAGATGATTGCTGATCTTGGCGTAGATATGCTTGCAGCAGGTATTGGTAATATTCATGGAAAATATCCTGCAAACTGGGCTGGACTCAGCTTTGAAACTCTGGATGCTATTCAGCAGCTTACAGGTGATATGCCGTTAGTTCTTCATGGTGGTACAGGTATTCCGGATGATATGATCAAAAAAGCAATCGATCTCGGAGTAGCTAAGATTAATGTTAATACAGAGTGCCAGTTAGTATTTGCCGAAGAGACACGTAAATACATTGAAACTGGAAAAGATCTGGAAGGAAAAGGATTTGATCCACGTAAACTGTTAAAACCAGGTACAGAAGCAATTGTTGCAAAAGTAAAAGAGAAAATGGAATTGTTCGGTTCTGTAGGAAAAGCATAAAAAAAGCTCAGAATTGATGGAAATTTTTTACTTGCCTTTTCTGGATGGTTGAGTTATACTTACAGGCATAGCAAGAACAAAGGCGTTCCAACCCAAGTTGGGATGCCTTTTTTTCTAGTTGTTTGTCAAAATGTTTTGATGGATAAAATAGTAATTATAAGAAAGGAACATGAAAGTATGAGTGAAGCATTTAATGTAGCAGACATTTTTGGCGAAGATGTATTTAATGATAGTGTTATGCAGGCCAGACTGCCAAAAAAAGTCTACAAAGATCTGAAAAAGACAATTGAAGAAGGTAAGGAATTGGACCTTGCCACAGCCGATGTCATCGCGCATGAGATGAAAGAATGGGCAATTGAAAAGGGTGCAACCCACTATACACACTGGTTCCAGCCTTTGACAGGTGCTACTGCGGAAAAGCATGACTCCTTTATTTCTGCACCTCTTCCGAATGGAAAGGTTTTGATGAGTTTTTCTGGTAAAGAACTGATTAAAGGAGAGCCTGATGCATCATCTTTTCCATCAGGCGGACTTCGTGCAACTTTTGAAGCAAGAGGATATACAGCATGGGATTGTACATCTCCTGCATTCGTAAGACATGATGCAGCAGGTGCTACACTTTGTATTCCTACAGCATTTTGTTCTTATAAAGGGGAGGCACTTGATCAGAAGACACCGCTTCTTCGTTCCATGGAAGCGATTAATGAGCAGTCCTTGCGTTTGATCCGTCTTTTTGGCAATACAACAGCAAAAAAAGTAACACCTTCTGTAGGACCTGAACAGGAATATTTCCTAGTAGATGCAGAGAAATTCCTTCAGAGAAAAGATTTGATCTACACAGGACGTACATTGTTTGGTGCTATGCCACCAAAAGGTCAGGAATTAGATGATCATTATTTCGGAACGATTCGTCAGAGAATTGCCGGATTTATGAAAGATGTCAATGAAGAACTGTGGAAAGTTGGTGTTTCTTCTAAGACACAGCACAATGAAGTGGCTCCTGCTCAGCATGAGCTTGCTCCGATTTATGCAGAGGCAAACGTGGCAGTAGATCATAATCAGCTTATTATGCAGACATTAAAGAGAGTTGCATGTAAGCATGGTATGAAATGTCTCCTTCATGAGAAACCGTTTGCGGGTGTGAATGGTTCTGGTAAACATAATAACTGGTCACTGACTACAGATGATGGAAAGAATCTTCTTGATCCTGGAAAAACACCACACGAGAACATTCAGTTCTTATTAGTACTTACATGTATTTTGAAAGCAGTTGATGATCACGCGGATCTTCTTCGTGAATCTGCAGCTGATCCTGGAAATGATCACAGACTTGGAGCAAATGAGGCACCACCGGCCATTATTTCCGTATTCCTTGGTGAACAGCTTGAAGATGTACTGGAACAGCTGATTTCTACAGGCGCTGCCACACATAGCTTAAAAGGCGGTAAACTTGAGACGGGTGTAAGAACATTACCGGATCTTGCAAAAGATGCTACAGACCGTAACAGAACATCACCATTTGCATTTACAGGAAATAAATTTGAATTCCGTATGGTAGGTTCCCGTGATTCTATCGCAGGTTCTAACGTTGTCCTTAATACAATCGTAGCAGAAGCGTTTGCAGAGGCCTGCGACGTGCTTGAAAATGCCGAAGATTTTAATATTGCTGTACATGATCTGATCAAGAAATATGCAACTGAGCATCAGAGAATTGTATTTAATGGAAACGGATACTCTGATGAATGGGTAGAAGAGGCAGAGAGACGAGGACTCCCACATCTTCGTTCTATGGTTGAAGCAATCCCTGCTCTTACGACAGAAAAATCAATTGCAATGTTTGAGAGATTCAAAGTATTTACAAGGGCAGAACTTGAATCTCGTGCAGAGATTAAGTTTGAAAATTATGCAAAAGCAATTAACATTGAAGCAAATACTATGATTGACATGGCAAGTAAACAGTTTATCCCTGCGGTTATTAAATATACAAAGACACTTGCTGATACAGTCATTGCAGTGAAGGAAGCAGGCGCAGATGCATCTGTACAGGCAGAAGCACTGAACGAAGTGTCCACACTTCTTGCAGAGACAAAGAAAGCAAATGTAAATCTGATTGAAATTACAAAGAAAGCTGCAGAGATGGAAGAAGGAGAAGAACAGGCAAGATTCTATCACTTTGAAGTAGTTCCTGCTATGGAAGCTCTCCGTGCTCCTGTTGACAAACTTGAGATGATTGTGGATAAGGAAGCATGGCCAATGCCGTCTTATGGAGATCTCATGTTTGAAGTATAAAATTTTAAAATTATAATTTTTTCTTAAGAACCTTGTACTTGGAATGCGCATACGAATGTGTTATTCTTAGTGCAAGGTTTTTTTGATTAGGAGGTCAGTATGACAAAAAGTGAATTTTTGGAGAAATTAAGAGCTGCATTGGGAAATGATCTGACAGGTTCGATTATACAGGAGAATGTAAATTATTATGATCAGTATATTAGAGATGAAGTGAATCGGGGGAGAAGTGAAGCGGAAGTGATTGCGGAACTGGGCGATCCGTGGGTGCTGGCACAGACAATTATAGACACAGCATCTAACAAGCAGGGGCAGCAGGGAAGTTCTTCTTACGAACCGGAGCGAAATACGTATGGAAAAGATGATAGTCGGATGAATTCGATGAGAAAAACTGACTGGTGGAAAATTATATTATTGATTCTTGGAGTTGTAGGAATACTTATTGTCATTTTGACGGTTATAGGCGGAGTGATCAGCTTTTTGGCGCCGATTCTGATTCCGGTATTGATTATCATGATAGTGATACGTCTCTTTTCCAATAGGCGATAAAAGTAAAAGACCGATGGGGGAGCCATCGGTCTTTTGAGGGGAGTATAAATAATTAATAAGGGGTTGTAAAGAGTTTCCTCTCTACACGAATAAGTATAATATAGAGAGTGTCAAAAAGCAAGTTAAAAATTAAAATTTTCTTAATATATTACATAAAAATAAAATAATTGCACATAATAACCTCGAATCAAAAAGATTAGGAGGAATTAATATGGCAAAGAACTATAATTCATCTACTCAAAGTGCATCTGACAAAAATGCATTCGACAGAAATGCATCTAACAGAAATGCATCTGATAAGAATGCATCTAGAAATGCGTCTAATAGAAATGCATCAGACAAAAATGCATCAGATAGAAACGCATCAGACAGGAATGCATCAGACAAAAATGCATCAGGCACAAATAGCAATTACTAATTTGATTCAAAATATGAAAAAACGTCCCGTATGGGGCGTTTTTTCATTAGAAAAGTCTTAAGCACAGCGCTTTGTCTTGACAAAGTTCAGGAAAAGCAAGTAAGATGAAAAAGTAATATATTGAAGTGTGGAGAAACAGATGAGAAAAATGGAATTGATTGCCCCGTGTCATTTTGGGCTTGAGGCAGTTTTAAAAAGAGAAATTATTGATCTTGGATATGAGATTGCAGAAGTAGAAGACGGAAGAGTAACATTTTATGGTGACGAAGATGCTCTTTGCAGGGCGAATATTTTTTTGCGCACAGCAGAAAGAATTCTTTTAAAAGTTGGTAGTTTTCGTGCGGTTTCATTTGAAGAATTGTTTGATAAGACAAAAGAACTTCCGTGGGAAGATTATATTCCAAAAGATGGGAAATTCTGGGTGGCAAAAGCAGCGTCTGTGAAAAGTAAACTTTTTAGCCCTTCTGATATACAGTCGATCATGAAAAAAGCGATGGTAAAAAGGCTTCAGGAACATTATCATATTGAATGGTTTCCGGAAGATGGAGCGTCGTATCCGGTTCGGGTATTTTTAATGAAAGATATGGTTACAGTAGGAATTGATAGTTCCGGTGTATCTCTTCACAAAAGAGGATATCGTGAGATAGCAGGAAAAGCACCGATAACAGAGACACTTGCAGCAGCGCTTATTATGTTAACACCGTGGAGAAAAGACAGAATTTTTGTGGATCCGTTTTGCGGGAGTGGGACATTTCCTATTGAAGCGGCTATGATGGCGGCTAATATTGCGCCGGGCATGAATCGTTCATTTACAGCAGAGGAATGGACAAATCTTATACCAAGAAAACTGTGGTATGATGTAGTTAATGAAGCAAATGATGTGATAAATGATGATATTGTCACAGATATTCAAGGATATGACATAGATGGATCGGTTATTAAGATTGCCAGAAGAAATGCCGAGGAGGCTGGAGTCGGTCATTTAATACATTTTCAGGAACGTTCTGTTGCAGAACTCAGTCATCCGAAGAAATATGGCTTTATTATCACAAATCCACCTTATGGAGAGCGTCTGGAAGATAAGAAAGATTTGCCTAAGCTGTACAGGATGTTTGGTGAGAGATTTAGGCAGCTTGATTCCTGGTCGGCCTATATGATTACCTCTTATGAGGAGGCAGAGCGTTATTTTGGAAGAAGAGCAGACAAGAACAGAAAAATATATAATGGTATGTTAAAAACATATTTTTATCAATTTCTAGGTCCGAAACCGCCAAAGCGGGCGAAAGGAGAGAATTAATTAATGGAAAAAATCATATTTGCTACAGGAAATGAACATAAAATGGTAGAAATCCGCATGATTTTGAAGGATCTTGGAGCAGAGATTCTTTCGCAAAAAGAGGCGGGAATTTCTGCGGATATTGTGGAGGATGGTACAACTTTTGAAGAAAATGCGCTGATTAAAGCAAAAGCCATCGCTGAAATTGTATCTGAACTTCCGGAATATAAAAATACAGTGGTTCTTGCAGATGATTCAGGACTTGAGATTGATTACCTCAATAAAGAGCCGGGAATTTATTCTTCACGTTATATGGGAGAAGACACTTCTTATGATATTAAGAACCAGTCATTTCTAGATAGAATGGAAGGGGTTCCTGATGAAAAACGTACAGCTAGATTTGTCTGTGCCATAGCAGCGGTTTTCCCTGATGGAAGCAGTGAAGTAGTGCGGGGAACAATGGAAGGAATGATTGGTCATAAAATTGCAGGAGAAAATGGGTTTGGTTATGATCCTGTGTTTTTCCTACCGCAGTATGGGTGTACCAGTGCAGAACTTTCGCCGGAAAAGAAAAATGAATTGAGCCACAGAGGAGAAGGCCTGCGTAAAATGAGAAAAATCCTGGAAGAGAAAAAAGCGTAGTGGAGAATCATATGAAGATATTAATTGTCAGTGATACACATAAGTCTCATAGAAATTTGGAAAAAGTCATTGAAAGGACAGAAGAGATCGATATGCTGATACATCTTGGCGATGTAGAAGGTGGAGAGGACTATATTGAAGCATTGGTGGATTGTCCGGTACATATTGTGAGTGGAAACAATGATTTTTTTTCGGATTTGCCAAGAGAGAAAGAATTTGATATTTTAGGAAAACATATTTTTATGACGCATGGGCATTACTATTATGTATCTATGAACGAAGAAAGACTGAAAGAAGAAGCTAAAAATAGAGGAGCTGATATTGTGATGTATGGACATACACATCGGCCTTCGTATGTATGTGAAGACGGTTTGATTATTTTGAATCCAGGAAGTGTTGCTTATCCTCGTCAGATTGGACGAAAACCGACATATATGATTATGCAAATTGAACAAAATTGCGACCCCAAAATTGAATTAATGTACATATAAATTAAAATGAAAAAAATCGTTAAAAAAGTTAAAAAAGTTGTTGACAATTAAAGGGGTGTTATATATAATATGTATTGTGTCACGGAGGACGGGGCATAAAACATAATAACGGGGTGTGGCTCAGCTTGGCTAGAGCGCCTGGTTTGGGACCAGGAGGTCGCAGGTTCGAATCCTGTCACCCCGACTTATGCGGGTGTAGTTCAATGGTAGAACACTAGCCTTCCAAGCTAGATACGTGGGTTCGATTCCCATCACCCGCTTTCTTAAAGCCTTGAATTAGGTGATAAGAAAGATAGTTCTAAAGAGCTAGTCTTATGAGTCTGTAGCTCAGCTGGATAGAGCAACGGCCTTCTAAGCCGTAGGTCGAGGGTTCGAATCCCCCCAGGCTCGTTAGAACCACAAAAAATTGAATAAGGGTACTTAGTTGGACAAAATAGTTCGATAAGTAATAATATGGTGGGTATGGTGCAGTTGGTTAGCGCGCCAGATTGTGGTTCTGGATATCAAGGGTTCGAGTCCCTTTACCCACCTTTCTTTTTTTTATCTGGGACTTTCTCGGATGTTTATTGACTATTGGGCTATCGCCAAGCGGTAAGGCACAGGACTTTGACTCCTGCATTCGTTGG
>JBJEMB010000102.1:0-2982 GCA_051879455.1 Lachnospiraceae bacterium | reverse complement strand
ACAAGAGTAATTAACGCTAATATGATAATCAGATGAAAATGGCAATAATAGGCTCTGCGACACCATCCCGAAGACAGGTGAACCAGACTGCCCATACGTGGGTACATACACGCTGATTGGCACGCCATGGCACCATGAACCGATTCAAGGAATGCAGGACTGGGAATATATTAATAACAACTAAATAAAAGCAAAAATGAAAAAAACAAGAACAAAAACATTCATGCAGATTCTTAACCAGTTCCACCGTATAGCGATGGGAACTGGAAACCACGAATCGATTAGGCACAGGGCATACAATGCCTATTGTACGTACAGGGACAATATTATGTTATCAGAAAAATACGAAAGGGCGAGAAACCATATTATCACCTGTATAAACGGGCAAGATAAATATGGTAACAGTATAGGGCGGTCGGGACTGTACCCTCCAATCAAAATGCCGATGGAAGACAAACTCAACATAGCGTCACGCATAGTAAACACTACGGTGAGGTTTACAAAGGAGGAATACGAAGGGGTAGGTTATATACAACATTTTGATAACGACTAAAAAATGAGATTATGAGAAAATCAGTAGAAGAGTGCCGAGAAGAGGCACGCAGGGCTGGGCAGTGGATAAGCCAAGACCCTGAGAGATACGGAGAGAATCTGCTTAACTGCATGGACTATGAATTGGAGCAGTTCCTAAGCGAGATACCCGAAGAGATGAGGGATATATACGAGCCGAGGTTCGTGCAGAAGTTCAAGGAGTGGATGAGGGCACAGAGCCGGTGCTTTAGTGCTCTCGTCACAGGAGCGGGAAACTTTAACCAGAGGCAGCACCAGAAGAGGAACGAAGCCGAGAGGGCTGCGAGGAAGAGACTGGAGGAATGGACGGAGAAGACAGTGAAGAGGCTGAACCGAAAGGAGAGGCTTGTGGGAATGGATGAGGTGGAGAGACTGACCGCTCAGTTGGAGGCTTTCGAGGAAGCGCAACAGGGAATGAAGGCAGTGAACGCCATTTGCCGCAGGAAGTTGTCGGAGACGGAAATGGTAAACCTCATAGTGAGCGAGGTGGGACTGAGCGAGGAACTGGCAAGAGAACTTGTTTTCCCGAATCCTGACAGAGGAACGTACTGCAAGGGATATACGAGATACTCCCTGAGCCTGAACCTTGCCAAGATAAAGGACTTAAAGGCGAAGATTGCACGGCATGAGAAACTGGCGAGCAAGGAAAACAGGACGGTGGAATTTGACAGGTTTACTATAGAAATGTGCTACACGGATGAGCGCATCCGGATTCGTCACGCCGAGAGACCGAGCAGGGAAGAGGTGGCGATGCTGAAGAGTAACGCATTCAAATGGTCACCGAGTAATCAGGCATGGCAGAGACAGATGACGCAGAATGCGATGTATGCAGTTTGGAGGATGTACAGTCTTACCAAGGAGGATATAAGCATTTAGCCGTTTTCGGCGCACGTGGGACGTTTCCGGCATCGGGATGGAACAACAGGACACCCGAATGCCGAAACGTCCGCAAAACGAAAAATTCATCAAAATAACATAACTTATGGAAAAGAAACAGAAAAAGGCAAAGGAGTACGAAGTTCAGACCATGGCAAGCGTGATGGGACTGAACATCGCCACGTTGAATACCCATCAAGTGACGGGAGGGAGAATTACCGCAAGGGTGGCGGCGAAGAAGGAACACCGCCAGAGACTGGAAGCGGCGGGAGTGACTAATTTCCGCCTGAGCGCAACCATAATATCAGAGAAGGAGGTGAGGAATGGATGAGGGCAAGAAGTACAAGGCAAGTCCCAAGCAGGGACGCACTACGAAGATAGTTAGTTTTGCAATAGACGTTGATTTGATACCGCATATCCAGAGGATGGCTAATAAATCAAGGTTCATAAATGACCTTTTGAGAAAATATTTCGGGAAAAGTTTGGAGGAACGGAAATAATTCCGTACCTTTGCACCCGTTGAATGTTCGCTCGGCTGCACTTGGACTTTTTCAGGCAGTCGGGCGTTTTTTATCTTATGTTGCGATTTTTCTTGACCAAAAACCACCGAAAATGGCTTTAAATCATTAAAAGTTATTAATTTTTGGCAGATTTTCGTCAAAAGTTTTGGTGGATACGGAAAAAGTTATTAATTTTGCAGCGTAAATAAAACATTCAACAACTTAGAGCTGCCGCCGACAGAATAAACACTGGCAAAACAGAAATGAAAAAGTTCAAGGTTTACTACTCAATCACAGGAGAGTTCAACGAAAACGAGAGCTTCGAAACCAAGAGGGAAGCTGATAAGTTTTATAACGATAAGATAAATGAAGGCTACTGGGACAGAGTAGAAAAAGCATATTAATACAAACATTCAACAACTTAGAACCGAGCACTCAGGGTTATAGGTGCAAAACAAAATGAAAAAGTCAATTGGTTTGCAGATTGTGGGTTACAGATATGGTGCGGCACCTGAAAACGGCAAAAGCTACAATTACCAGACTGGTGAGTATGAATGTGGTGTTTCCATGGCGTGCGTTGGATATGACAAGGAAATCGGAAGTTTTGCAGTTAGCGAGGCAGGAAACAGAAAGAAGTTCTATTACATCGGCACTATATGCGGAACAGGAGGCGACGACGAGATTTGTCTTAGAGATGTGCAGCGAATATCATACAGGCAGTATATTGTAATGCGCAAAGAAATGGTTGATGTTAGCAATGTGATAGTAAATGAGAGGTATGACAGAAAAATAGCTCTTATCGCAAAAGGCTTTAACATTGGCAAGAGTGAAGAGGAAATAGAGCAAGAGAGAAAGGTATATTTAAGATAAACACCATAGGGAGCGGCATAAAACCGCTCCTTTTTTATTGTATAAATCCCGACATTAAGGATGCCCACTAAAGAACACGAGTAACCAACTGAAAACCATTCCATTAAAATCAGCCATTTCTTTTATTTCTGAGAAGTTTTGTGCGAACAATCCCGACAACTGCACA
>JBJEMB010000101.1:0-17290 GCA_051879455.1 Lachnospiraceae bacterium | reverse complement strand
GGTCAGACAAGTCCGAGAGGACAGAGCCTCTGGATTTATCTTTATAGGACTCCATCAGGGCCTTCAGTTCCGTGTTGGTCACTTCTCTGGTCTCACGCCCCCAAGTGGATCTTCCGGTTTCATCCATGCCGGTCTTCACAGAACGGGAAAGACGGGTGGTTCCATCCGCAGGGAGTTTCATCCAAACACCCTTACCGAACTGATTGTCATGGATTATCTTCGGGGAGATCACAAAGGATTCCCAGGGACGCTTATCAGCCGTATCTGGATTGGGAATGCTGACCTCTCCAGTTCGCTCATGACGCCGGATGAACTGAAAACCTTACCAAAGGGACATTTTATTCTGGCAAAGACCGGGTGCTGCCCTATGCAGACAAGATTGCCGCTGTTCTTAAAGTGGGGCATTCGTTTTGAAGAACCTTATGAGGTGGAGGAGCAGGCGGCAAGACCGGTGCACTATGCGGACCGTTTTGAACTGGAGCAGGAGATTCTGCGGCGCAGAGATGATTTTGATGAGGAGGAAGAATGGGATGAGCCGCCTGCTTTGCCTGTCCGGGGTTCCGGTGGTTTGCAGCATACGCCTGCAAAAGAACCAGGTACACATCACGCCCCACGCCGTCTGCCGCTCAGAACCGACTAAACGACAGGAGGGGATGCCATGACCTATTTTGCGACTATTTATGGCAGGGAACTTCCGCACCGCGCCAAGTCTGTGTATATGTATTTAAAAGACCGCTGCAATCAGGAGAATCAGTGTTATCCTGCGATTGGAACCATTGCAAGAGAACTGAATTTATCCCGCAGGACAGTAGAGCGGGCAATCGCAGACCTGGAACGAGCCGGGCTGCTTACCAAGGAGCAGCGCTGGCGGGAGAATGGGGGCAGGAGCAGTTTGCTCTTTACACTAAAAGGATAAAGATCCTGGATTGGAAAAATCCCATACGCCGCCAGGGGGCAGCTTTGCCCTTTGGCTGACGCATGGGATATGCCAATATGACGTATGCAGGGAAGGAATCACTTTAAAAATACTTTATTGCCAGAAAAAGAGAATATTTTAAAAGCAGCACTACTCTGTTTCATCAGTCATCATCTGGATGGCAGCGCGCAGAACTTTCTTGTCTCTGGCATTTAAGCGCATCATCATACGGATAAGCTGCTCATCCTCGCTGTCTATGGTCTGCATCTGAGGATGTAGGAGCAGATCACCCGGTATGTTCAGTGTATCAGCAAGACGAAGAAGAACGTCAATGCTTGGTCTTCGGTTCTCATTTTCCAATGCCATAAGAAAGCGCACGGTAATGCCGACTTTTTCCGCAACCTCTTCTTGTGTGCGTTCGGCTTTTTCACGATACTCTTTGAAGATAGGACCCATGTAAGAAATATCCAGCTTTTTCAGCTTATCTATGTTATCCACTGTCAGTTCACCTCCAACACCATTTTATGGTTCTGGTCAGAAAATGGAACGTACTGATAATTCCTGACAAATGAGAACTGACAGTATATGCAATTATGGTTCAAGAAGCATTATAAAAAATTTTTATGTTACTTTTATCAGGAGATTCGGGCGCACTGGAAGAGGGTTAATGAAAGAACCCATGATTTTTCAGGAAAGATTATGATTCAAAAGAGAATCACGTTTCTTCTGGCGATATATTTTTAATGCCAGCATCATTTCAAAGACCTGATGTCCGTTTTCAAATGGTATTCCGGTAATTTCTTTGATTTTTTCCATACGCTGTCTTATGGTATTCTGATGAAGATACATGGCGTTTGCCGTGGCTGAAATATTTAAATTATGGGACAGATATTGATAAAGTGTTTCAAGAAGGGAGGCATGGTTCTCTCTGTCCCATATTTCGAGTTTTCCGACCGCATTGTCTGAAAAATCTTCATAAGACAATAGTCCGTCTATAATTTTCAACATATGTTTTACTGTAAGAGTTGAATATTGATACAAGCGCTCTGCTGGAGTTACGGATCTTCCGATGTGCAGTGCATCCAAAGTCTTTTGGTAGTGGTGGGGTGTATAAGTGATATTTGTGTAACTGTCACTTATTGCGCCGTAAATGTTGCTCTGCTCCAGAAATCGTCTCAGTCTTTGATAGATGGAATGGTCACGGGGAAGATTTTTTCCTGATGTGTATAGAAATACGGCATGATTCTCATACAGACAGTATATACTTCCCGGAAGTATAAAATTAATCTGCGTCTGGATAGACTTAAGGATTACGGAACTGTTTTCTGTATTTTGCAGGCGGAGAGTCAGCAGGTAAAAATATTTCTGAGGCACGTATCCAAGATAGGAAAGTCTTTCCATAATATCGTCCAAAACTAATTGATTTTTAATCAGGTCAGACAGAAAATAGGAATACATCATGTATTTATTTTCTTTATAGAAAGAATCTTTTTGCAGTTCTGTTGCAATGATGTTAGCAATTACTTCCATTTGATCGTAAACCTCATCGGTAAAAGGAGCGGTCTCTTCCTTCACGCTGATGAAAGCAACCGTAATGCCTGTAATTCTGACCGGACAGTTAATAATAGAAACATCTGGTTCGGGATGAAAAAGAAAACTTCCTTGCGCAGCATTAGTCTGTTCTCTGATACGTTGTTTCCTCACATAATCCAATGTGTCTGTTGATGTATATCCGAGTTTTTTTTCTTCTAAAAGGTGGGAATCGGTTGTGTCTCCGTAAATCGGAACAATAAAATTACTCATCATATCCACGATCCAAAACGGATTATGAAGCGCTTTTGCAGAGCATTCCGCAATTTTATCCAATCCCTGATTGTTTATAAGAGCATTTATAACAGGCATGAGACTTGTACTGGTATCCATGATTTCTCTTCCCTTCTGCTTTTTGAAATAATAATATGTAGAAAACTACATAAAAATATTAAAAATTACGTTTGATAATGTAATTATTTATATATAAAGTATAGAACATTTTTCTTAAAATAACAATTACAAAATAAAAAACAATAAGGAGGAAAGAAGGGGATGGAAAAGTACAACGGACATCCGTTTCTGCTGCCGAAAGCCGGAACAGACAGAAGGATGGAAGAGTTTACTGATGAAGAACTGATGCAGATCACTTCGGCCCTGACTAAAAGAGAAAAAGAGGCTCCGCATTCAGAATTCTATTATCAGATGCCGGCGCCTCTTCCAGAGTACTTACAACAGGCGCTGAATTCCGCGGAGATGGATCCTTCGGATGCTTTTGAATTGAAAGACTACGCAAGGGTCATGAATCATTCAGGACACTGCAGGGTGGAAAATGGCTGCTGCGTGCTGCCGAACGGAATCACTTATGCGGCTGCGCTTATTCGTCAGGAAAGCAGGACTGATGAAATGATTGAATTTTACAATCGTGAATTTGCGGTTACAGATTCCTTGTTCTATAAGACATGGTTTCCCGGAAGTCACTATCTCCATTACCCGGACGGCGCTTTGGAGGATTTCGGATTCGGAAGAGTGAAAATGAAATTTATGAATCAGATCACCCCTGAGCAGCTGGGAATGGATGTTTGTGAAATTCAAAAGAATGATCCTGCGTGTATTGGAATTGGCGGAACGTCAGCCATTGGATACAATCTGGATTCGGATGAACCGCAAAAGGCAGAATGGAATACGATCATGTTCTATCATCGAATGACAGAGTATGGGCGCGAGGTGAGAATTCGTCTTTGGTATGGAATTGGATTTGACAGTGACGGATATCATGTCACGATTCCCCAAAAAAGCGAGGCTGGAAAGATCGCGCGATGTACATTGCACCATGTTGTTCAGGAGTATACAAATGACCAATATCTGCAGTTGAAATTTTGGGAAAAATATCATGAAAACAGATAGGAGGAGAAAAAATGGATTTTCAGTCATATAACAATATTTTGATTTGTGATGATCCAATCAAAAATGTAGATGTAGAAGGCGTGAAAGTGGGATACGAATTTAATATCAAGTATCCATCATACAGAGGTGTATATCTTAGTTGTATCGAGGATCTGAAATTCAAAATCGATCATGAATTTGTAGATCCGTCGAAGGTGTATTTTCTGCTTAACGGAAAGCAGTTCCTGCTCTCAGAAATACCGGAATGCTACAAAGAATATTGGTTCGTAAGGGACAAAGCTACAGTGAGAATCGTGCAGAGCGGAGGAATCGAACCGGGGCAGCATGAGGTGAATGTGTATATGAAACACAGAGTGCCGTACACCGGTTATTTTGGCCAGTACCTTACGTTGATCAGTGACAGAACAAAAATGTTAATTGCGGAAGGAGGCACAGAAAATGAATAAGGATATTAAATTGGGAGTTTCATTATATAGTTTTTCTACCGAATATATTCAGGAAAAGCTGGATCTTGAAGGAGTGCTTAAAAAGGCGCACGACATGGGATATAAAGGAGTAGAGATTGTAGCTGCGCAGATGGTGCCGGAATATCCATATCCTTCTGACGAATGGTTGTATATGTTTCGGAATCTCCTGAAAAAATATGATCTTGAGCCTGTATGCTGGAGTGCATATATAGACATGGGAATTCGATCAGACCGCGATCTCAGCGAAGATGAGATTTTTCAGTTTACACTGAATGATCTTATCTATGCTAAAAAAGCAGGCTTCCCAATGGTTCGTACACAGCATGCAATTTCGCCGGAAATATTTCGCCGGATGATTCCTTACTGCAGAGAACTGGGCGTGAAGCTTACGATTGAAATGCATCATCCGCATCACCCGGAGGTCCCTGTTTGGAAGGAGTATTTTGAAATTATGCGTAACGAAGGGAAAGGAATTTTGGGATTTGTACCAGACTTCAGTATTTTCCAGACAACTCCTCATAAGCTTTTTCTGGATCAGGCCCTCGACGGCGGATGCAGGCCGGAAAAGCTGGAAGAGATTCTCAGGCTTCATAATACCACAAAAGATCTTGAGGCGGTAAAAAACGGAGACTTCAATGACTTTGAGAAATTTGTGGCAGAGGATATGTTCCATAAGTTCTACGCACCGGCAAAAATTTCACAGATCAGCGAATACATGGACTGTATCTTTTATATTCATGGCAAATTCTATTATCTGGACAATGATGACCATGATCCGTGCATTCCTTATGAGGAGATCATCGCAGAGATTAAAAAGGCGGGATATAAAGGATATATTGCAAGTGAATTTGAAGGGCACCATTTTGATGACACTGTGGATTCTGAGGAACAGCTTACTCATTTTGTAGCACTTAATACGAAACTTTTAGAGGCATAGGGGGCAGAGCATATGAAAAACGGAAAATTACAGATTGGAATTGTAGGTTGCGGAGGAATTGCAAATAATAAGCATTTTCCTGCACTGAAATCTCAGGCAGACAAGTGTGAGATGGTAGCGTTCTGTGACATCCAGGAGGAACGTGCGGTGAAAGCAGCAAAGGAGTTTGGAACTCCGGATGCAAAGGTTTATACGGATTATAATGAAATGTACAAAGATGACAGTATCGATGTTATCCATGTTCTCACTCCTAATGTAGTGCACTGTCCCGCAACTGTGGCTGCTTTTGAGGCTGGAAAGCATGTTCTTTGTGAAAAGCCCATGGCTCATAATACAGAGGACGCAAAAAAGATGATTGAAGCCTGGAAAAAATCAGGAAAAAAATTCACCATTGGATATCAGAATCGTTTTCGCCCAGAGATCCAGAATCTGAAAAAAGCATGTGAAGAAGGAGAACTGGGAGAAATTTATTATGGAAAGGCACATGCGGTGAGAAGACGCGCGGTTCCTACATGGGGAGTATTTCCGAATAAGGCGCTTCAAGGAGGAGGACCATTGATTGATATCGGAACACATGCTCTGGATATTACATTATGGTGTATGAATAACTATAAACCGGTAAGTGTCAGTGGTTCTGTGTTCTATAAACTGGGACATCTTCCGCAGGCTACAGAAGGAAATGAATTTGGACCTTGGGATCCCGATACATATGAAGTGGAAGATTCAGCTATGGGATTTATCAAGATGGAAGATGGCAGCACCATCAATCTTGAAGCAGCATGGGCAATCAATATGTTGGATTCCAGAGAAGCATCCACAACGCTTTGCGGTACAAAAGCGGGGGCAGAGATTTTCTCGGGTATGGGTTATCCGAAGGATCAGTTGGTATATAATCGCGGAAAGAATGGACAGCTTATGGAAGAACGCATTTCTCCTGCAGGAAATGTGGCGTATTTTGAGGGGGCAAATGCAGAACCTGGCGTAGCAGAAGCAAAACAGTGGCTGGAAGCAGTGCTTAATGACACAGAGCCGCTCGTAAAGCCGGAGGAGGCATTTGTTGTGACACAGATTCTGGAAGCAATATACAAGTCGGCAGACGAAAACAGAGAGGTAAGATTATAAGTTTCCTGTAGGGAGGGTGTAATGAAAACAAATCATAATTCTAAAATTGGTATCGTTGAGAAGCTTGGATTTTGTTCCATTGAAGTTGGTAATCAATTTTGTTGGACGATGGTAAGCAGTTACCTGTCAATCTTTTATACAGATGTAGTGGGGCTGACGCCGGCGATTGTCAGTATTATTCTTCTGGTTGCCCGTGTATGGGACGGTGTGAATGATCCTATGATGGGAGCAATCGCTGCAAAGACAAATACAAAGTATGGAAAATACAGGCCCTACTTAATCTGGGGGGCTCCGTTTGTGGCAATATTCAGTATTCTCACGTTCAGTAAAACAGGAGCCTCTGGAACGACCGCCATTTTATATGCAGCAATAACTTATATTTTGTGTGGTATGGCGTACACGGTAGTATGTATTTCTCAGGCTGCATTGGCAAACGTTATGACTCGTGATGCACAGACCCGTGTGCAGCTTCAGTCCTTCAGACAGGCAGGAAATGGTATTACAGGACTTATTATCAGTGCGATCGCAATGCCGATGATTCTTTACTTTGGAAACGGCAGTACATCGTCTGCAAAAGGGTATTTTGTAGTAAATATTATATTCGCTTTGCTCGGAATGATTTGTGTAATATTTGGCGGTGTTGTCTGCAAAGAACGGGTGAAATCTGCGAAGGACGGGGACAGTGTTAGTGTCAAAGAAATTATCAAATATGCAATTACAAATAAGAATGTGCTTCTTCTCTGTTTAAATGGTGTATGTACCGCAGGATCAATTTTAGGAAGAATGGGAGTTTTATCCTACTGGTTTATCTATTATATTGGAAAACCGGAAATGATGGCTACCGTTCTGGTCTGCTACAATTTCGCGACCATCGTTGTTCAGTTTATCGTTCCCTTCATAACAAAAGCTGTTGGGAAGAAAAAGGCGTGCATGGCGTCTTATGGGCTTCAGATTATATCCATGCTTATCCTTTTTGCCGGAGGAAAGACAACGGTTATCTTGTATGTGGGTTCTATTCTTCTTGGATTGTCTAATTTTGCACCGCCTATCCTGAACGGATTTATGGGCGCAGTTGCAGATGCAGACGAAGTCGAGCATGGACGCAGAAATGACGGACTGATTGCATCAATCCAGACGCTCGGAACAAAAATCGGTATTGCTTTAGGCGGCTCTATTGGCGTATCACTCTTAGGCGCTGCCGGTTATGTGGCTAATCAGGAACAGACCGCGGAAGCTCTTATGGGAATCAATGCGGTGACAAACCTTGCTCCAATCGTATTTGTAGTGATAGCTGCAATTTGTATTATTCTGATTCCGATTACTCCGGAACAAGAGCAGGAGAACAGGAGAATCCTGGAAGAAAGACACCGTGAAGTATAACATATTTTTAAAATGGATAAAGACGAAATAATTGCAGAAAAAGCAGGGGACATTTTTGTCCCCTGTGAGAAAGGAGAAAAGATCATGCAGATTAAGGTGGGAATTATCGGATATGGTTTTATGGGACATGAGCATGCAAAAATGTTTGCTGACATGGACGAGATTTATGTTACAGCCGTTTGCGATGTTGATGAAGAGCAGCTTAAAGATGTTCCGGAAGGAATTGAAGTATACAGGGATGCCAAAAAGCTTTTGCAGAATGCAGATGTGGATACCGTTATTATTTCGGTTCCAAATACCCTGCATTATGAAATGGTGAAGCTGGCCGCGGAAGCCGGAAAGTTTATTATATGTGAAAAACCTGCAGCTATGACAGTTGCAGAGTTTGATGAGATGGTAAAGGTTGTGAAAACCGCGGGCGTTCATATGACGATTCATCAGCAGCGCCGTTGGGATGTGGATTACTGCACCATGAAAGCAGTATACGAGAAAAGGCTTGTGGGAAAGCCTTACATCATAAAATCTCAGCTTTATGGCTTCAATGGAAATATGCACGACTGGCATGTGTATCCGGAGCTTGGTGGAGGGATGCTCTATGATTGGGGCGTTCATCTCATTGATCAGATTTTTCAGATGGTGGATTCGCGTCTTGTCAGCGTATATGCAGATATGAAAAATGTAATCAACAAAAATGTAGATGATTATTTTAAGATTCTTTTTGAATATGAAAATGGCGTTACGGCAGAAATCGAGCTGGGAACCTATTACCTGATACCAAAACGTTCCTGGTTTATTGGCGGAACGACCGGAAGCGCAGTGATTGACGGACCTTTCAAAGCCCAGGGAAATGCAGAGGGAAAAATTGTCAGAACGACACATCTTCTGGAGAGTACGCCTGGAAAGTTGACTATGACTTCAGCCGGTCCGACAAGGAGTTTTGGAGAACCGGAACCGGGTCTTTTGTATGAGGAGAAACTTCCTGGCATTTACACAGAGCATAAAGACTATTTCCGAAATTATCTAAATGCAAGAGCAGGACTGGAAGATTATGCTGTAAAGCTTGAAGAAGTACGGCGGGTTTTGGTGCTTATGGATATGGTGAGAGAATCTGCGGCGACACATCATGCAGTAGCAGTGAAAAAAGATTTTTATGAAGAATAAGATAGACTGGTGGCAGGTTCTATGCATTGGTCTGTTCCCTCCTATATGGGCAGTCGGGAGTTCCATGATATCCATAGAAACAGGAGCTGTAGCGCTGATTTGCGCAGGATTATATTCTATCAATGGAAATAGGGCAGATGCTACAAAGATTACGATAGGTTTTTTGATTGGAGATTTGTGGGCTGGAATAGCAGTCATTCTCCAGACACAGCTCCCGCTTCCAGAATATGCAAATGTTTTTACTACTCTTTGTATTCTTGGAATGTTGGCGATGATTCTTTCAAGTTTATTTTCAAAATATACTTCCTGTCCAGCATGGCTTTGTGGATGGGCAATAGGTCTTACTGTGTTGGGAAAAACAGATCTGTCAGGAAGCATGAAATCTATGGTTGATATTCAGATACAGATTGCGATTGCCATGTTTGCAGGTATCTGGTATATAGGCGTGTTTGCAGACTATATTCATAATTTGCTGGAAAAAAAGATTCATAGTTTTTATTAAGAAATATACAGAAAAACATAAGGAGGAGAACAGTATGAAATTAGGATTTATTACAGCGATATGCGAAGGGATGACATTTGAGGAAGTTATAGATTTTGCCGCTGAAAATGGTTTGGAATGTCTGGAGGTCGCCTGCTGGCCACAGGGCGGAGCACAGAGAAGATATGCAGGCGTAAGTCACATCGATGTGGCAAATCTTGATGAAAAAAAGGCAGAGTATATTAAAAACCTTTGTAAGGAGAAAGGCGTGGAAATTTCATCTCTGGCATATTATCCTAATACGATGGATCCTGATATTGAAAAGAGGCAAAGCTATATCCATCATATTTACAAACTGATTGATGCGTCTGCATTGCTTGATGTAAATATGATCACAACTTTTGTTGGAAGAGATCCTGCAAAAACAGTTTCTGAAAATCTGGAGATGGTAAAAGAAATCTGGCCGCCGATTGTTAAATATGCAGAGAAAAAAGGTGTTAAGATTGGAATCGAAAACTGTCCGATGCTTTTTACCGAGGATGAATGGCCCGGGGGGCAGAATCTTATGACAAGCCCTGCAAATTGGCGGAAAGTGTTTGAAATTATAGACAGTCCGAATTTTGGCATCAACTATGATCCTTCTCATTTTGTGTGGCAGCAGATTGATTATATTAAGCCTATCTATGAGTTTAGAGATAAAATTTTTCATGTTCATTATAAGGATATAAAAGTTTATAAAGATAAGCTTGCAGATGTAGGAACGATGGCTGTTCCGCTTGAGTACATGACGCCTAAGCTTCCGGGACTCGGGGATGTCGATTGGGGCAAATACGTATCGGCTCTTACAGATATCCGCTATGACGGTTTTTCCTGCATTGAGGTTGAAGACAAAGCTTTTGAAAACAGTCTGGAAGATGCAAAGAAAGCAGTCATATTAAGCGCAAAATATTTGAGAAATTTCGTGATTTAATGTTCCTGGCAATGCCGGGCATAAAGACACCCGGTCAAGTTGCTACAAAATAATGAGGATATTGTGATGAAAGAATATTGTTTTGGAATCGATATTGGCGGAACGACCGTAAAGATGGGGCTGTTCAGAACGGACGGCACTTTGGTCGAGAAATGGGAGATTCCGACCAGAACGGAGAACGCGGGGGAGGCAATTCTTCCGGATATTGCAGCGTCTGCGTTATCAAAGTTGGAAAAGACCGGAATTTCAAAGACTGATGTGGAAGGAATCGGTATCGATGTGCCGGGACCTATCAATGAGAACGGAGTTGTACCTCATACTGCAAATCTAGGATGGGGTTACAAGGAAGTGACCAGAGAGCTTGAAAAGCTGACAGGTTTCCAGTGCAAAGCCGGTAATGACGCCAATGTAGCGGCATTGGGCGAGCTTTGGAAAGGATCGGCTGCAGGGCATTCAAGCGGTGTCATGGTGACGCTGGGAACTGGGGTTGGCGGCGGCATTATTATCAATGGAAACATCGTGACCGGAGTTCATGGAGCAGGCGGTGAGATTGGACATACCCATGTGGATGACAACATTCCGGGAATTTGCGGCTGCGGTAATCATGGGTGCTTGGAGCAGGTCGCGTCTGCAAATGGTATTGTGAAGCTGGCAAAGTGGATGATAGAAGAAAAAGGAGAGATTAAGACTTCGATTGATACAGACACGATGACCGCCAAAGAGATTTGGGACGCAGTCAAGACAGGTGATGAATTTGCTGTTGAAGTGGCGGAACGCTTTGGAAAATATATGGGACTGGCGCTGGCGAATATTTCCAGTACGGTGGATCCGGAAGTGTTTGTAATCGGTGGAGGCGTATCAAAAGCAGGGCAGGTGATTCTGGACTATGTTCAGAAATACTATATGCAGTATGCCTTCAAGAGCTGCCGGAACACGAAATTTGTTCTGGCAACTCTGGGGAACGATGCCGGAATTTATGGTTCGGCAAAGCTGGTGCTTGGAATGAATTCATAAGAGAGAGGCATGACCGGTGCATTCCATCGGTCATGTTTTGTCTGAAAATTAAATAAGCTGATAGTTCCCTTTCCCTGTTTTTTTAATGATATTCTTGTCCACTAGAGATTTCAACAATCGCTGTAACTGCCTTCTGCTGCATCGAAGATGAACGGCGGTCGCCTCCACTCCTTGAAATTGATGGTCAGGACAATCATATTTTAAGAAATGGAGTAGCTTTTCTTCAAGGCTTGTGAAAGATGCTTCTGATTGTGAAAATAGCGCCATTTTATGTGCTATGGAATGCAATACGAATCGAAGAAAAGTATTGTCATTTAGAAGGTCTTTTTTGCATTCATATAGCGGTAGCTCTATGCAAATCACCTTTCTTGTGGCTTCCACCAGAAAAGGCAGTGATGTTTCACCGCAAAACTCCATATCTCCCAATAAAGTAAAATCATCAAGTAAACAAAGGGGATACCGACTACCATCCCCACGAATAGAATAAATCTGAATAGTTCCGGCTACGAGAAATTGGAGAAACCTGGATGAATCGCGATTGTAATTTAGTATCTCGCCGCGCTCGTATTGGCAAAGACGAAAAGGGAGATTTTCTGTATCAAGTATGCGATCTATCTGATGACGCCTTATATATTCTTTCAGCATTTCTTTATCTTGAATCTGTTTCATGGATGCCTCCGCATAAAATTTAATTATATTGTGCCATGTGTCACAACAAAAATCAAGACTGTTTGCTATAATTATTAGGAAAGCAAACGGAGAGGGGTTAAAGCGAATTTTATGGAGCAGACAGAAACAGTATCTATCTTTCATACACTTCATTTTTTGATAGAAGGTAATGTTGGATGGGATCAGGCGAAAAAATTGGCGGAGGAAGAAGCAAAAAAGTACAGAGAATATATGGAGCGTTCGGGAGTAAAGTATAAAATCCTTTCTGAAAGAACTTTAGAAGATGGAACGATTGTGCTGGAAATAAAGGAACAGTACGATCTTCTTTAATAAGTAATTACTTGGAAAAGGTATTTGCTCAGAGCATAGGAGGTGATGGCATTGCAAAATGAATTATTTGAACAGGCACCGGTTCACAAGGCATATTTTAAGTTTGCACTTCCAGTTGTATTCAGCATGGTAGTTTCACTGATTTATAACATGGTTGATACTTATTTTATTGCACAGACTGGCAATACAAATCTGGTGGCAGGTGTTTCCCTGGGTGCCCCGATTTTTACTTTGATGATTGCCCTTGGTGATATTTTTGGATTGGGCGGAAGTTCTGTCATCTCCCGGCTGTTTGGACAGAAACGGGATGAAGATGGGAAAAGGCTTAGCGTGTTTTGTTTCTATGCAGCTTTCCTCTGCGGGATTGTAATAGCCATAGTGATGATGTTGCTTCGGACTCCGATTCTGCACCTGTTAGGGGCGGATACAGAAACATTCTCTTATGCTTCACAGTATTTTACTTTTATTGTGCTTGGCGCTCCATTTATCATTGTGTCCTATACGCCCTCTAATCTTCTTCGGACAGAAGGATTTGCAACCGCCTCCATGACAGGAACCATATTAGGGGCGCTTGTCAATATGTTCCTTGATCCGCTTTTCATTTCTGTGTTGGGACTGGGAGCGGCTGGCGCGGCGATTGCAACAGTAATCGGAAATATATGTACGGATTTGTTCTTTGTGTGGTTTTTGCTGACAAGAAGCAAACGACTGTCGATTAACCCGGCGGAGCTTCATATCCAACCAAACGAGATACGGCAGATTCTCGCAATCGGGATTCCAGCGTCCATTACGAATCTCATGCAGAGTCTTGGAATGGCGTTGACAAACCGCTATCTGCTTCCTTACGGAAATGATAAAGTGGCAGCTATGGGAATTGTAATGAAAATCAATCTGATTGCCGTTTTGATTATGGTAGGGTTCGCTTTTGGGGCGCAGCCGCTCATCGGGTATAATTACGGAGCAAAGAATCATTCCAGGTTAAAAGAGATTCTGCGGTTCTGCTATGGTTTTGAATGTGGAACGGCATTTGTACTGGCGGTCATTCTTTCAGTTCTGGCACCTGAATTGGTGGGACTGTTTATGCAGGATGCGTCTATTGTCGCAATCGGAGTTCCAATGCTCCGTATGCAGCAGATTGGAATGGTGTTCATAGCGATTGTGTTGGTGACAACCTGCACGTTTCAGTCGGCGGGAAAGGCTGGCGGCGCATTTCTTTTATCGGTCAGCAGACAGGGCGTGGTCTTTGCAGTCGTGATTATGTTTGCTTCAAGCGTATTTGGCTATATGGGTGTGCTGATGGCACAGGCCATTTCGGATTTCCTAACGGCAATATTGGCGGTCTGCCTGTTTTACATACTTGTCCATAAGGAAGTACGGCAGTTGTAACTGGGAAAATGCACAAAAATCACGCTTTTTCATTATGCGTATCATTCACCAAAGTTGATTCCGCTTGTAAAAAAGCAGTTGAATTTGAGAGCAGAAATGAATAAAATATATGATGTGTGCCTGGCAGGCCTTGAATGCTTGCCGGGCATTTTTGTTGCCTTGCATCCGAAGGGAGCTGCCGGTGGCAGGTTCTGTGGGTGTTTAACTTCATATTAACTTTGGACAATAAATGTCACTTTGCTACTGTCGGACGGCAAAGGGGCATTTATTTTTTTATTCTTAATGAAGGAGGAATCCGTTATGAAACAGGACGGAAATATCGCATGGAATCAGAATATCTTGAATGCGATTCCGAAGGATGTTTTGGACGATGTGCCAGAACATAAAGCGGACGAATTTCGCCGTGGCGTTCTGCTTTATCTGAGCAAAGAAACACCGGATCTTTACCGGAGAGCAGAAAACGCCGGGGAATTGTCCGAAGAACTTTGTCAGCAGCTTGCGCAGCAGATACGGAAGTTTGCTGAATTAGTAAAGGCAAAAAAGAGAAATGGAGGAATGAAAAATGCCTAAGACAAAATTTCAATCAGTCATTTTTACAGCAGTTACCGCCTGGATTATGGTGTACATCATGACGCTGTACAACACGGTACTGGCAATGGGGAGCTTCACGAACGCGACCTTTCTGATCGCGCTGAAGGGAATGTGGATCGAGTACATCATTATCTTCCTGTGTGCGTTCTTTATCTCAAGTCACGTTGCAAAATATTTTGCATTTCGCGTGGTAAGGCCGGGAGACAGACCAATCGCCATTATTTTTGCGATTCAGGTATTTACTGTCGTATCGCAGGTGGTGCTGGCCAGTATCCTTGGCGTATATCACGGATATGGGTTTACAAGCCAGTTTATCCCCAACTATCTTGTGACCTACTGTAAAAACTTTATCATGGCGCTGCCTGTGCAGCTTTTTATTGCCGGGCCTATCGCAAGATGGATATTCCGTTCTGTCTTTGAGCGGGGTGAGAAAATAGAGTAAAGGAGTTGACTGCTCATGAGCAAAAAGAAAAAGACGGTCTGCACGATTTTGTTTCTATGTATTGCGGCTGCTCTGTTAGTCGGGATTGTATTGACAAATCCTACTGGCGGAAAGCATGAAACAATCAAGGAAGTCATGCGGGACGCCGTATTGCATGAGTCGGGGAAAATCAGCTTTTTCGGAATCAAAGAGGTAAACCCGGCTTTTATATCAGCGGTTACGGTCACGGTTGTTCTGTTGATCGTGGCGGCGTGTATCCGAATTTTTGTAATTCCACGATTTCAATATGTTCCCGGAAAATTTCAGTTACTTCTGGAACAATGGGTGAGCCTGTTTGACGGACTTGCAAAATCCAACAGTCCGCACCGGAACGGTTTTCTGGGAGCCTATGTTTTCGCGGCAGGCTCGTATATCTTTGTGAGTACGCTGTTTGAATTGTTTGGGCTTCAGGGCGTTACGACCTCAGGCGCTTCTATTGCGCTTCCGGCTCCGCTGTCAGATATTAACGCGGCAATCGCAATGGGGTGTCTGTCCTATCTGATTATTCTCTCAGGCGGCATTGCCGGAAATGGTCTGAGAGGTGTCGGAAGTACCCTGAAAGACTTTTCGCTGCCGATTTCTATGAGCTTTCGTCTGTTTGGCGCATTGCTCAGCGGTTTGCTGGTTACGGAATTGGTTTATTACTACATCCATTTGAGCTTTGTCCTCCCTGTCATTGTGGGAGTGTTATTCACGCTTTTACACGCATTGATTCAGACCTATGTGCTTACGATGCTGACAGCGTTGTTTTATGGAGAGGTTTCCGAACCGCATGAGAAGATAAAAAAAGAAAAAATGAAGAAACAGGCGATTGCCTGAAATGGAGGTTATTTAGAAATGAAAACTATGATGAAGAAGATTCCTGCTCTGCTTATGCTTGTGATGATGTTGTTCGCTTTTTCTGTTCCTGCCTATGCAGCGGGAGAAAGCGATCAGGCTACGGTAGCCGTTATGGATGAAAACGCCGAAGTTGTCGATTCTGCTGAAAATGCTACCGGAGATAAGGCGCAGGCCGCCGCTCTCGCCATTGGTCTTGCGGCTGCCGCTGGTGCCATCGGTATGGGTATCGCCATTGCAAAATCCGTGGAGGGAATTTCCCGTCAGCCGGAGGCAGAAGGAAAAATCAGAACCAGCCTTATGCTCGGTCTGGTTTTTGTTGAAACGGCCATTATTTATGCCCTGATCGTTGCAATTCTGATTATCTTCGTTTTGTAAAGGCAGGTGAGGAAAAGTGAATATCCCTTTGAATATTGACTGGCAGCAGATACTGCTTCATTTGCTCAATTTTGCGATTCTGGCATTTGGGCTGTATCTGCTCCTGTATAAACCGATCAAGAATTTTATGGAAAAACGGACTGCTTATTACAAGCAGATGGATGAAGAAGCAAAAGAAAAGCTGACCTCAGCGGCTTCCCTGGAGGCAGCGCATCAGACGCGGCTATCAGAAATTGATGCTGAAATTAACCAGAAAAAGGCTGCGGCAGCAAAAGAAGCGGAAGAACGGGCTGCGGCTGAACTTCAAACCGCCAGAGAGCAGGCAGAAAAGATACTTTCTGACGCAAGAACCAGCGCGAACGCTGAAAAAGAGCGGATTGTGTCCTCCGCTGGAAGGGAGATTGCTGAACTGGCCGCTGCTGCCGCCGATAAACTGATGAAGGAGGCGCTGCAACATGAGTGATAACCAGAACTTAGAACGCGCAAAGAACCATTTGCAGCAGCTTAAAGAGGACTGGATCAGGGTCGCTGAACAAAACAGCGGTAATGTAGTTCCTCTTTTGCAGGAAACGCTTCGTGACTGGACGCCCAATACCATGATGGATGAAACGGGTATCGTACTGACCGTAGGGGATGGTATTGCCACGGTCAGCGGACTGGAATCTGCAACTTATGGGGAAATTCTGATTTTTTCCGCTGGAATCCGCGGCATGGTTCAGGACTTAAAGAAGGACTACATCGGCTGTATCCTGTTCGGGGACGATCAGGAGATTACAGAGGGCAGTACCGTAAAGAGAACCGGAAAAACAGCGGGTATCCCGGTTGGGGATGCTTTTATTGGCAGAGTGATTGACGCGCTGGGCGCACCGATTGACGGGAAAGGACAGATCCCCGCTGAAAACTATTTCCCTGTTGAAACCCCGGCACCTGGCATCATAGACCGCCAGCCGGTGAATCAGCCGATGGAAACAGGATTGTTAGCGATTGATTCCATGTTCCCTATCGGCAGAGGACAGCGTGAATTGATTATCGGGGACCGCCAGACAGGAAAAACGGCGATTGCCCTGGATACGATGTTAAACCAGAAGGGAAAAGGCGTTATTTGTATCTATGTCGCCATTGGACAGAAGGCAAGCTCAGTGGCGCAGTTGGTGGAAACGCTGCGTAAGCATGACGCACTTTCTTATTCGATTGTTGTCAGTGCCAGCGCAAGTGACGCGGCTCCCCTTCAAT
>JBJEMB010000100.1:0-3031 GCA_051879455.1 Lachnospiraceae bacterium | reverse complement strand
AATAATTTTGCCGGCAGAGTACAAACTCTGCTTTCGATTCTGCGGACAAGCTCCGGCTGTATGTATTTTTTATAATATACTCCGTATTTGGAGTATGATGTGGGATAGATCTCCAGCTCGGCCATCAGCCTTCCAAGCCAAGCCGGCACGGCCCCGGGTATTTTTAACTCCATTAATATCTGCCCCTCATCCAGCAGTTTCTTTCCATAGGGCTTTACACGGAGATCCAGTTCTCCGGACCGTCCCATAATATTGCGGTCAAAGGTAAAGCGCAGCCCTTCATACATAGGACATGTATAAGCTTCTCTTTCATAGGAAATATAAGCCATTGGTTTCAGCCCATAGTGCTTCACTGCATAATCCACTTCCCGGAATATCTGTCCCTGCTGATCCGGTTCCATACCGTAATACAGATATCGCCTGGCATCCTCCAGCTGCATCTCTATCCTTCGCTTATAAACAACATCCTCGTATTTCTTTTTCAATTCCACATACACAGGCGTATTATCCTGAACACTATCTCCATAACAGCGAAGGCGCAGCTTCTCCTTGTAAACCGGCTTTTCAATAGACGCTCTGATCAGTTCATAATTTGATGTATCAAAATAAATATTGCAGATTGTATGCTGTCCATATTCTTCCATCGTAAGAATTCCTCCCAGAACGATCATCAGGTTCCTATACTGCTCCCGGGACAGCATATACTTTTTCTCATAGCGCTTAAATATTTCCTGTGCCATTTTCTTCCTTCCTTTCCCGATCTCTTCCTGATTTCCTATAGATTATCTTTAAAATGTGTTAGGCCTTTGTAAATTTTGTGTCCAGTATGTGAAAAACACCGGTCCTGCGGGAACCGGTGTCTTCTCTCATTCTTGCTATGAATTTTTCATAATAACGCTTTCTACCGCATCTGCCACATGCTCACAGGCATCACAGCATTTTTCCAGATACATAAAAATTTCTCTCCAGGCAATAATCTCCAACGGATCACTGACCTCTGTGTGGAGTCTGCGCATGGAATCAATAAACAGGCGATCACCTTCTTCTTCCAATGCATTAATCTCAACGATCAGACCGTGAAGATTCTTGGATTTTCTGAAATCCGCGAATTCTCCCATCATTTTCTGCATGGTCTCACAGCAGCGGATAATTACCTTAGTAAAAGAAATTGCTTCCGGACGGATCGTATGTACATTGCTTATAAATATCCGGATCAGTACATCCTCTATTTTGTCTGTCACCTCATCAATTCCTTGACTGAGCAGAATGATATCCTCCCGTTCTATAGGGGTAATAAACGCCTTAACCAGAACCTCCATCATCGCATGCTTCTTCTTATCTGCTTCATGCTCAATCTCATGGAGAGAATTCAGGTTTTCTTCCAGTTTATCATACTGAAAATTATTCAGGTTCTGCTCCAGCATTTTGGCTGCCTTACAGCAGCAGCCGGCACACTCAATAAACTGTTCAAAATAATACATATCACTTTTCTTCGACATACCGTTTTCTCCTTTATCCGTGAACCAGAACCATAAATAACTTGGCCATTGTAAAACCGATCAGACCACAACCCGGAAATGCCATAATCCAGGTCATTGCCATATCTTTAACCACACCAAAATTAATTGCTGACAGACGCTTCACAGCTCCTACTCCCATGATCGCCGTAGTTTTGGTATGCGTCGTACTGACCGGAATACCAAACAGAGAAAAAATCAACAGACACGCAGCCCCGGCAATATCCGCCGAAAATCCCTGATATTTTTCGAGACGGACCATATCCATGCCTACGGACTTTATAATCTTTTTTCCTCCGATAGACGTTCCCAACGCCATAGCCGCAGAGCTGATCAGAAGCATCCAGATTGGAAATGTTACTCCCGTAGTATTGCTCTTTCCATTTACCATACAAATTCCCAGAAGGAGCACGCCCATGAATTTCTGTCCATCCTGCGCGCCATGCATAAAAGCCATTGCAGCCGCACCTACAATCTGCGCATATCGAAAGAAACCGGTAGTTTTCCGCCTGTCCATATTACGGCATATCCAGGAAACCAGCTTACAGGACAAATAACCGCTGGAAAAACCAAGCCCTACCGACAGCCCCAGACCATATATTACTTTCATCCACTCGGAAACATTAATAGCGGAAAAACCACCCTTGATAGCGATTGCCGCCCCGGTCAGTCCTGCGATCAGTGAATGGCTCTCACTGGTAGGGCATCCGCTGTACCATGCAAAAATCGACCATACAACAATAGAAAACAATGCGGCACAAAGGGCTATCAGTGCCGTGGAACTATCATCACCAAAATTTACCATATTGGTAATAGTCATCGCCACCGTCGAGTTGATCATAGTCATAAAGACCACTCCCGCGCAGTTGCAGAGCGCTGCCATAACAATGGCAAGATTCACGTCCAGGGATCTGGTAGATACACAAGTTGCAATAGCATTAGGTGCATCCGTAATACCATTCACACAGATAACTCCCAATGTCAGGATCACCGTCACCAACAGGGCAGGATTACTGAACATCTGCCGCAGGAAAAAGGAAAATGACATATCCATCTTCTGTTTACCTACTCTCTAAATTTTTACACAAACTTTACATTTGCAGCAAAATAATCATAGCATGGATTCTCGTGAGAGTAAAGCATTTTTCGCTATTATCCGTTTTTTATACATTTTCCTGTTTAATGGTCACACTTTTTAATTATCCAAATTTAGATAATATAATTCCCCAAGAAACAAAAAAGACCTGCCGGAATTTTTCCAGCAAGTCTGCCTTTTATGCGGGTAACAGGATTTGAACCTGCACTCTCTCGAACCAGAACCTAAATCTGGCGCGTCTGCCAATTCCGCCATACCCGCAAACTAACAAAATGCGGGTAGCCGGACTTGAACCGGCACGGAGTTGCCTCCGAGAGATTTTAAGTCTCTTGTGTCTGCCTATTCCACCATACCCGCAAAATACAAATGGGGCCTACAGGGCTCGAACCTGTGACCCTCTGCTTGTAAGGCAGATGCT
>JBJEMB010000099.1:0-3032 GCA_051879455.1 Lachnospiraceae bacterium | reverse complement strand
CAAGCCACAGAATATGCATAGAAATCCTGATGGTAACAGAAAGAAGTTTTCATGTAGCATTCCCTCTGCATCCATCGTATATTCTTCTTCTGATGTATTTTCATCTATTTTCTGATTCACAATTTTAAATCCACGCTGCTGATAGAACACTACCGCTCTCATATTTTTCTTATACACATTCAGTTGCAACTGATCATATAAATTCATAACGGTGCGAAGCAGTTCTGTTCCGATCCCTTTTGATTGTTCCGTTTCCTTTACAAAGATCCCGGCTATATAAGTATCTGTAAAACCAATAAATCCCAGAATTTCCTCATTTTCTTCTGCCATAAATACTTCTGCTTCAGGAATCAGTTTTCTGACCATATCATAATATTCCACTTCGATATTCTCATATCGAGTTGTTTTCCTCACACCGATCACTTCGTGCTACGCACTCAGTCGCGGGCGCGCTCGCATGCTTACATGCCAGCATGACGCATTCTCACTTTGCCTTCGCGGATATTTGCAGCCATGCCTACACAACCGGCACGATTTGCCTGTAATATATCCTGTAGATCCTTTCCCACTTGCAGATCTGCCTTTGTAGCAGGTTCTGACTTTTATCCCAAAAAGAACACATCTTTCATTATCGATTTTACCATCTATCATTCCTCCATGCCATATTATCTCTTCTTCAATCCCTCCGAACCATATAATGATTATATCAACAAAATCATATTTCTACCATAGCGAGGTTTTTTTCATTTCCATGTTGTATAAGAGGCTCTCTTTTCCCATATAAGTGAGAGGTTCTTTTTCTAAGAGCAAGATCCACCCGTGTTTAACAGTAGCGCCATTTTGACAACTGTTCCACTTTTGGGTTTTCATCTTGATGGGGATTCCGGTCTTCGTTCCACTACGGTCTGCGCTAAACGAAGGTTCACCGGACCAGCAGCGCCCCCCATGCCCTCGATTTGGACATCTTTGATGTCATCTGACATAAGAAAAAGGCCATCTATCGTCTTCACGGTAAATGACCTATCCTAATAATCCCCTTTTTAATTAAATCATTTTGTTTTCATAATCCTGTAATTCATGAAAAATATTATCTACAAACACAATATCCTCAACAATTCGATACAGCATAAAATACCTATGTGAGAGAAAATTTATCCTTCGATATCCCAGTTCTTTTAATCGAGGATTATCACACGGCTTCAAACTTCCTGCAACACTTTTGAGGTTCCGAATAGTAGCCTCAAAATCATCCAAAACATTTTTCGCCGCCTGATCACTTTTTTTCACCATAAGCAAATATCGGATGTATTGATTTAAATCTTCTTCCGCTTCTGCTGTTACTGCTACTTTATATTCCATACTTTTCCCTCATATCAGCAATAACTGCATCTGCAGATCTATAGTTACCCTTTGATGCAGATACTCTTGATTTCTCCAGTTTCTCCAACAGCATTTCTTCAGACATGGCAGCATACGGATTATGCTCCACTCGTTTTATTTCAAATGGAAAACCGTTATTTGCAACAGCCTGTGTCAAAAACATGCGGATTGCAGAAGTAGTATCTGTGCCAAGATCTTTAAACAACTGATCTGACTTGCGCTTTAACTCATCATCAACACGTACTTGAATTGTACTAGCCATTCATTATTCCTCCATTTCTTTTTTATTATTATAATACACAATCATTGCTATTTCAATTCATTTGTATTGATTTTGCATTCAATCATAACCTGCACACTCAATACTCTCAATACACTCAATCACGCCCCAAAAATAAACACACAAAAAGCCATGAGGCAAAGTTGGTTCTATAAACTCTGTTTCACGGCTTTTTCTTCTCTATTTATTCAATTAAAACAAATTTTATCCTAGTAAAGCTTTGCTCCTGCCGGGATCTTGTTATCTACCATAAGCAGATTCAATCCTTCTTTTCCGTCTTCCTCATGTACTGCTGAAATCAGCATACCGCAGGATTCAATTCCCATCATCGGACGTGGCGGAAGGTTTACGATTGCAAATGCTGTTTTTCCAACTAATTCTTCCGGCTCATAATACTCATGAATTTAGTTACGTTGGAGAAATCAATAACTTCTGCAGTCTTTGTCTCTTCCTTTTTACTTTCTGCTACAACCACTTTCTTAGTCTCAGCTCCGCCAATGGTTTTCATCGTCAGGACATTTGCAACATGGTGTCGCACATGACTCCACATGACTCCGCGTCACTCCAAATGCCTATTTCTCAGCATTTGTTCCATGTACTTTTTTACTGTATCTGTACCAATCTCTATCTATAATTTCTTCCGATTGGTACAAAACACTCTGCACTAATATGTGTTCGAACAAACCTAATCCTCACCCCAGTAGTCAATGGTGTCCTGACTGGTTGTTACAATCCCAAACATCTGGTACATAAAATCTTCTCTCTCATTAAAGATTTCCAGTATCATAACCATTTCATCCATGACTCGATATATAAAATAATTATGTTCTACAAATAGCATATAATAGTCACAGTCCAAATCATACTTTTTCCAGTTCTTCCTCTACTTCCTCTTCAGAAAAGTATCCCTGTTCCTGCACGGATTTCTCAGCAGCATCCATCTTCTCCATAAAGGTTCTAAAAGCACTCTCTTTCTTCGCCTGTGTATTAACTAACAAGAGCTGTTCAACAAAACTTTCTACTTTGTCATACGAATCCTGCGGTAACAAATTTATTTTTCTTGTTAATTCCGCTGTAAGCATAAGCAATACCTCCTGTCTAAAGTTGTTATTTTTTATGTCTTTTCTATATCTTTCAAAACAAGCGCATCTCTACACATATATTATACTCAACAACTGTTTTTTCATCAATGTCTTATTTTTTACATTTTTATATAGAGAACGATGATGCTAATTATCTTCGCACTTTTCCTCACCATCTTTTTGAGCTCTCCATTCATCCGAACCGATTGTTTTTACAGCATGAAAAACTTCTCCATTATGTACAGTACCTTCTATACGCTTCCATTATTTCCATTTGAATTTCGTCTCGA
>JBJEMB010000098.1:0-3039 GCA_051879455.1 Lachnospiraceae bacterium | reverse complement strand
AGATAAGTCTCATTGGCCTTAACTACATCCATGTATGGCGTGTAGTCGCGCTCCACCTCTATGTCGTTTCTTAATTCTTCAGCTACTTCCAGATGTCTTTTCTGCTTATACCAATCTCTGTATGGTACTTTTACAATTTTCTCATCAATATAATACTTACTTGCTCCAAGGTACCAAATGATTTTGTCGCCATAATCACAGTCCATGATTTTTTCCAGTAATTTCTTTTCCTGCTTAAATACCGGATTACATATTGAGCTTTCAGATATTTTTGTGATTTTTCCATCACAGGAGCAGCTGTGCAAGCCCTTATCAAACACAGGAGTCTTGCACTTTTTGCACCAGTAAATCATAGACTTCCACCTCTAACTTAATTAATAATTTCCTTCAATATCTGCGCCATAATCGCTATTTTTTCCTCATAGCTTATGGAGCTGCCGAAATTTTTCAGCGTATTCTTCATTTTATTGAGCATGGTTTGCCCTGTAGGAGACAACTCATCCTGAGAGAACTGTGAAATCACAGGATTCCCATCGCCGGATTCTATGGTGATTTTCATCTCACCTTCCTGAAGTCCCTCTTCAGGATCATACTCATTTAATCTATTTACAGTATCCCTGAGTACCTCTTCAAAATCGTTTATTTTGTTGTCAGCCCAGTAATTCAGTTCGAATCCTGTTACGGCTTTCGCCAGATCATACACAAAGGAAGTCTCATCCATAGAACCTGCCTTAGACACAAGATCAAGGACACTATTTGTTGTGTAATCAAACGCTTTATGGCTCTTACTTTCCCAGCTTTCTTTGTACAGATCCTGTAGTGCAGCAATCATGTCATCCGTTTCATCCAGGTCAAATATCTGCTTAATAACCCTCAGTACCCTTGTATACTGTTTGTCACTGACAGTCTCCAGCTCCTGCTTTATATTTTTGATCTGTACCACAAGTTCCTGCAGGTTACCATTAAGTCCCGGCAAAACATTAAAGAAGAAGCCATTGTAGTCCTTATAGGACATGCTCAGAATATTTCTATACTCCTTTGCAATATTCGAAACGTATACTTCTGTAGTACGTGCGCTCTTGGATATAGACGCATAGTGCGTATTTATAGCCTTGAATAGTTCTTCCAAGCGGTTTAAGGTATCGCCCTTCGGGAGATAATCTTTAAATATATCTTCTAAAGCCTCAATATACTCAATTTCTTCTGCATTCCAATTGCAAATAAACAGAGTGTAATTCTCTGGTTCCTCCAGCGCCTTAACCAGCTCTTCTCCCGTATAAGAATGCTCGTTTCCATGGAAGTATAAAGAGACATTCTGATATTTTCTCAAAGCATATGCCAGTAAAACAGAAATATATCCGTCTCTAAGTCCAAACGGTTCTGCCTTCAGCATCTTATACAGTTCGCTTAGTTGCAGCCTCTCAGATTCTGCTTTAATAAGCTTCACAAAGATTGCATCCATTACAGGTTCTCCGGATACAATACCATCATCAAAACATGTCAAATCCGCATCGCTTACCTGATTAGCCTCATCTACTGTTTCATTCGGCACCAATCCGGTTCTTGATAGTGCAGCTCTTAAAACGTTAAACTCAGGCGACAGATACCCACATCCATCATATATATTGTCCTGGCTCATAATACATTCAAGAGCTTTTTTTCTTGCCTGTTTAATGGCTCCGGTCAGTGCATTCTTATTAAGAAGGTCATTGCAGATAATCGGTGTTTTATCAAAAGCATCATCCATAATCTGCGATATTGCCTCTGACATGTCTTTTTCTGTTGATACAGAAAGAACCTTCTGATTCAGCATGACAAAAGTGCCGCTGTTCTGCAGCATTCTCCACCGTCTTATCAGGTCTGTAACGATGGATTCCTGTTCACTCAGATACAGCTTCAGTTCATTTACTACGGTCGGATCATCCTTTGCAAGCTCATCCTTTTTAGAGAAATAATACTGTATTGCGATATATCGTTTTACTTCCTCTTCGACTGCTTTTGATTTTCCGTTTACCACCAGCAATGTTCTTGCTGGGAGGCCTGTAATCTGTGCATACTCTTGCTCATCCGCCTGATCATCCAAGACAAACATGACCGCGCCATCATAATACTTTGGCAAGGTATTCTGGAATGATTTCTTAGTGAGATCTGCTTTGTGTGCAAATGCTGGCACAAACACTCTATTTACATGGTATTTCTCGTTATGTCTGTACGGATAAACCGCAAAATCTGCGAAACGTTCATTTAGTATGCTGACAACCATCTCATCACTAACGCCGGCAACTTTTTCTTCTATCATGGCTTCCAGATCAAAGATGCTGCTATCAAAAAAGTCATAATAACCATACTGCCTCATGAATTTGATGATCTTCTTCTTTTCAAGTTCTTCTATCGCGATCTTGACCTTTTCTCGGTCTCCATCAATGACACTAAGAAGAGTATCCTTATCAGCTGCCAAATCTTCTGTGTCAGCAATAATACTTATAGTTGCTACCGCTTTCAGGATCCTTGTCTGATATCCATCATCATCCAGTCCCAACTTATTTAACGCATACTGCAGCTTCTTGTAAATGCCATAAGATTCATCTGTTTTGAAAGTCTTTATGTTCAGTTCAAAATAATCATAAATGGCATCCAGCCCAATAAAATGAAACTCCCTGGTATCATATTTTTGAAGCTGAGCAAAAAGCGAATTATCATCATCCCCCGCTAAATAGGTGAAGAACGTCCTCTCATTCTGCGCAACCTTTTTCGAGAGTCTATCCAGGGCAAATAACGTGATCGGATGCAACGGAAATCCATTCTCAAACGGATTCTCTCCTTCTGTTTCCGGTGGAAGCATAAAGCCTTTAAAATCCCAAGCCTGGTTATACAGATCATTCAAGCTCTTTTCGTTCTCATCTTTGAACTTTTTCCATTTATCCGTCTTTGGAATAATATGTCCAATCAGAGAGAGGCACTGATCATACTTAATATTTATTGATGTCGGCTTAAAACGGCCTTCAACCTTTTTCCATTCATCGCTGATACTCTTCTTCA
>JBJEMB010000097.1:0-3040 GCA_051879455.1 Lachnospiraceae bacterium | reverse complement strand
TAAGCGCCTGCAGCATATCAATGGCTTCTGCCGAGCGAACTTCGCCAACGATAATGCGGTCAGGTCTCATACGAAGTGCTGATTTGATCAAATCTCGAATCGTCACTGCACCTGTGCCCTCTACATTTGCGTTTCTTGCCTCCAGTCTGACTAAATTTGATACTCCCAGAATTTTAAGTTCCGCATTGTCTTCGATTGTAATAATTCGTTCATCTTTGGGGATAAATTGTGATAATGCATTTAAGAATGTGGTCTTACCTGATCCGGTTCCTCCACTTATGAATATGTTATAGCCTGCCTTGACAAGTCTGGCTAAAAACATTGCAACCTCCTCGCTGACAGAATGCCAGCCGATTAATTGTTGCATGGTAATAGATTCTTTTGGAAATTTTCGTATCGTAACAATCGGACCATTCAGCGCAACCGGTGCCAGAACTACATTGACTCTGGACCCGTCCGAAAGCCTTGCATCTACGATTGGCGAAGCTTCATTCACAAGTCTGTTAGACCCTGCTACAATCTGTTGAATAACATCCTCTAACTTTTCTTTTGATAAAAAGCGCTTTTCTGATTGATATAGACGTCCCTTTTTTTCATAGAAAATACTCTGCGTTCCGTTAATCATGACTTCTGTGATCTCTTCATCTTCTAAAAATTCCTGTAAAAGATCTAACTTCCGAAACGCATTAAAAAGTTCTTTTCCAAGTATTGTCTTTTCACCAAGAGGCAGATACTGACTTTCTCCCACTTCTTTGAGAATCCGGTGGATGATCTGCGTCAGTTCTTCATCTTCAACCTCTTTCGTCAAATCCAGCTCCTCAATAATCCTGGAATGAAGCTGTTCCGCCGTAATCATCCCGCGCCTCCTTCCATATGATTTTATTCATAATATGTTCCTTTCCAAGTAGCTTAAGCTCCTGCTCAAACTGACTGATTTTCGCTTTTGCATATGGATTTTCAAGCACTGGCATATAAATCTCTGTACATTCTTCCAGTATCTGATATAACCCCGAAATACCTTCATCAATATCCAGAATCACTGTCTCATAAATGCTTTGCTGTAAGATTTTTTCAATCAGACTGATCCATTCTGTATCCTTCATTTCTTTCATATCCTCAGATACAGAGGCTGGAGCTACATAATCCAGATTTCCTTTATGACAGACAATGGATGTGAGAAAAGTTCCGAAATTTCCTTTTTCCTGCCTTGAATAATAGATCATATCTGAGATGGTCTGGTCACTGTTTTCAAAATGTCCGTCTAATCCTCCGAAAAATTCAAGATTCAGGTATAACACATTTTCAGATTCTGCCAGTTTCTCTCCGAGATTTAAGGCATAAGACGTTTTCCCTATTCTATGGATTGGTGAAAAAACTCCGATAATTTTCTTTTTTGTATCTTTGGCCGTTCTGCATACACCCGACCGTGAATCAAACCATTCGCTGCACTCCGCAAACAATTGGGCCAGAATACTTTCCCCTGACTGATACTTATATATCACCGGATATTCCATACTGCTATCCGCTGTCAACTGAGATGTCAGTATGAAAACCCTTCTCGCGGTCAGTTTCTTTCTCACGTTTTCTTCATAGTCTTCGGATATCAGTAAAAAATCGGTCTTCACCTCTTCTCCCAGATCTATGGCTCGCTGAGGACTGCTGCAAACATATACCTGCAGAAATAAATCCTTTTTCTGCATAAAATACATTGCCAGTGCCTGTGCATATCCTTCTTCCGGATCACATATTATGAGGTTTCTACTGTTCACATACTATCCCTCCTGTTCTGCAAAAAAACTTTACCTAAGCCTTTCTTTTTTAACCCTTTAATTTTTTCTCCTGATTTTTGAAATTCTGCCGACATGGCCTGAAACTTCGAATAATTTGAAACTATCAATAGATAAAACAATCAGATACAAGTGAAATGACTCAACTTGTGAAACCGATTATAATCTCTCCTCTTTTTTCTGTCCACCCTTTTTTTGTAAAAAATAAATCTTTGTGAATACCTGCCAAATTTTTGAAAAAAATTTCTTATAAAATTCCTTATAAAATCATGTATACTATTAGTATCAAAAAACGTCATCCAATCAATTTTTTTAAGAAAGGATTTCTTTATGAAAACAATTTTTTTCGATGAGAACAAGCTTTTTACAAATTTTTCTTTACCTGATCATAATGAAATTCATATATGGATCTTTTCTATCGAAAAACACGCTCTGCTAACAGAAGCTATGAAACATCTTCCGGATTTTGAACTGAAAAGAGCAGATTCTTTCAAGCGCGAGAAAGACCGTCTCCGCTATCTGGTAAGCCGGTCTCTTCTGAGAAAAATATTAAGTATTTACTTTCAATTGCCCGCTTCTTCTTTTGTATTTGAAAAAGGCGAACACGGGAAACCTTACCTTGCGGATAATCGAATCCATTTCAATCTCTCCCACTCCGAAGATTATATTGCACTTGCTTTTTCCATGGATTCTCCGGTAGGGATTGACATCGAAAAAAAACGACCAAACGCTCGCATAGAATCTCTTGTTAAGCGGTTTTTCCACCCAGAAGAAGCAAAAGCTTTTTCTCTCCTGAATGAGCAGGAGAAAACAGATTTTATGTTTCGCAGATGGACGGTCCGGGAAGCATTTTTAAAAGGAGTCGGATGCGGACTTACTATGTCTCCCCGCTCATTTCTTGTAACTTCCTGCCCTGAAGACCTTTCCGCATTTTCTATAACAAAAAGCCAGGAAGATTACTCCTCCTGGCGTATTGTCAGTGTTCCCGCACCTGAGAATTATTACTGTAGCGCTGCCTATCAGGTCTGAAAAAATAATCTCTTTGCTATGGCAGTACAGTTAATTTCTAAATTCCCCTGTAAAATGCAATTCCGTAAAGAAGTGCCACACCCGGTGTTCCAAAGATACCGGACGTAGCAAATGTAACAGGGTTAAGCCCGATCTGTAAGGATATCCCTCTCGCATCAAAAAACTGATTGATAAAAAAGATCAAAGCCATTCCCACTACTGCACGGATTAAAAACTGAACAATA
>JBJEMB010000096.1:8395-17415 GCA_051879455.1 Lachnospiraceae bacterium | reverse complement strand
ATAATAATTTGACCCAGCATATATTCGTCTGATCAGGATATGGGAAATATATAGTTCTAAAGAAATCTTTCCAAAGAAACTAAAAAAATTATTTAACCATCTGCATTCAAGTAAATACAAAACTATGCCAAAGAAAAACAGCCACAAAATACCGCACATATAAAAATAACGCCCGTATATACCTTTCCATGGATCAGTATAAAAAAAATAAATGCTGGAAATCATACCCACAATGCATATGGGGAATATACATGAATTAATCTTCTTTTTATCATAACATAATTTTCCAACCAAACTTCCCAGGACAAAAACAGGAATTCTGGTAATTGCAATTTCAATTTTGGAATACATTTCCGGTGCTTTATTCATTATTGCAAACGGAAAAATCAAAACCAAAAGCAAAAGAATCACTGCTTTTGTTTTTTCATACTTTTCAGCTTTATATACGATCCAAAAAATAAAAGGATAAAACAAATAACATAGCATAATTAAGGAGACAAACCATATTTGCTGATCTCCGGTCACCCAAAAATCACACAATGTCACTCTCAGAAGAAATTTCCACACATCTCTAGTATGAACAAGATCCAAAAGCCAATATATACCTGTTATTAACAAAACCGTAGGTAACAATTTTGCAATCCTTCGTTTTGTATATTCAAAATAATTATCGTTTTTTATCAACGAATAATAGCAAAATATACCGGACAAAAACAGGAACATATCTGTTCCCATGTTCCCGTTTTCAATAATTAAATCCAAGGCTTTAAATATTTTATTTTCTCCGGTATAAAAATCAATTCCATTTAAATAGCTATGAAAAATCATAATCCACAGAATCGTAATTCCATATAATTCTGCTTTATACTTGCTAAAAATATTCCAAGTAATATTCTGTAGTTTTTCTTTCATTACTTTCTCCAAATAGCCTTACATATAAAATCTATTTATATAATTTCTCCAGAATATAATCTGCTGGAAATGCAAAAAGGCGTGTCGACAACAAAAAGCACAATAAAACAGGTATGATTAAAAGAACTGTTTTACCCACTGCTCCTGTCTCAAATAAAATGTTTTCAAAACCATAATAGTAAAGGAATTTTATTATAAATATGTGCCAGAAGTACACTCTTATCGTATGCTTTCCGTTTTCGGTGATAAATGGAATTTTCAAATCAGGTATCAAACTCAATATCGATATTCCGATCAGAGAAGTCAAAATATAACAACCGCCTCTTAATATAAATCCGCCATGTTCTAAATCCCACTGGTTAAAATAATTCCTTCCCGTCCACAGATGTCTTGTTTGATAAAAAACATCTAAATGAACTGTACATAAATATAATACAAATACCAAAATCACTACTGAAGCTATTTTAATATATTTGCTCTTCACAAACTCTGCCACCTGTTTTGGCTCCAGATAATATCCTATAGCATAATATGGGAAATATACAACGATTCTGCTAAGACATAAAAAATCCCCAATCTCTTTATCATATCCCACTAAACATGCTATTAAAATTGAAATAGTCAATAAATATACTGGTCTTATATTTCTGCATAAATACATGATAGACATACACGCTGCCAAAACAAACATGAACCACGGAATTCCATCTTCGGACAGCAAATGGAATGAAGTATCCAGGCCATATACAAATCTTTCCATTAGAAATTTTACTATTTTACAAGCATAACCCAATAAAATAAAACTCAAAACTCTGTTTCCGTTAAGTCTTCTTCCATCAGAATACTTTTTTTGGAATAATCCAGAAATGAATATAAAAAGAGGCATATGAAAAATGTAAATATAGAGAAATATACTTTTCATAACGAAAGATTTCTCCACAAATGGTTCGCAAACATGTCCTATAGCGACCAATATAATCAAAAAAAACTTAACATTATCATATTTATATAACCGTACACTACTCTTTTCCTACATATATTACTCCGGGAAATATTTATTCACCATCTCTAAAAATACTTCCATATCATTCTTATACGTAATTTTTAGATTTAATACATTCGATGGGATTACTTCCATATCAATTCCGTGTGCTAAAGCAATTGCTCCTGCAGAAGTCATCATTTCTAATTCTTCTTCTGTAGACGTTGTATAAATCTCATGAATATCTTTGTAGAAAAAGGCTTCCGGTGAAGCTCCGGATACAATTTTCCTTCTTGGAACAACTTTTTCCAGCATCTTTGTGTTCTCATCCATTTGGTAGACAGTGTCATACTGACACTGCCCCAATGTAGCTCCACCATGTTTCTTTACACCTTCGATTACAAGCTTTGTTCCTTCTACATCCACATAAGGATGTGTTGCATCATGAATTAATATTACATCCTCATTCTGCGCATAGTCTTCAATTGCTACCAAACCATTTAAAATAGATTCGGAACGAGTACTGCCTCCATGAGTTATGGTAGATAATTTACTTATCTCAAGTTTATCTCGCCATTCTTCTACATAATCTACCCAATCCTTATGCGTCACTACAACAATATGATCTATAAAATCACACTTTTGATATCCATTCAAAATATAAGAAAAGACTGGCATATCATTTACCAATATATATTGTTTTGGAATGTCAGCTCCAAAGCGAGTTCCACTTCCACCCATCATCAACATTAAAATATTCATTTTTATTTTCCTCCAATTTTACTATAATCTCGTTTCTTTTGATTATCTGCGCCGTGCTCACCGTCAGACCAACGGATAAGCCGATGTGCAACACGCATATGAAGCGGCGGCAGTTCCATATAATTCTTATATTGCATTTCCAAAAAGATATCTGGGCGTTTTGGAACAGAAACTTCTATCCCTTCAAAAATCCCTCGTTGGTACGGAAGAAGATCCTCAAGATCAATAAAAGTATAGCTTGGGACAAAGCTGGCAACTGTCTTAAGTCCCAATTCTTCTGCTTTATCATTATACATGGTTGCCTTCTCCAGATATGTCCTCTGGCTATCTTTCAGAGACTGCTTCCAGTAGCTTTGAATGAGTGCCTTCTGCTCTTCAATATGCTGTTTTTCCTGTTCATTTCTCGGCGGAAATGGTTCTTCTATTTCAGGGTATTGCCTTCTCGCAATAGCATTGTGTTCTTTTGATAACGCAATGACTTCTTTTACAAATACATTTCTTTCATCAAGATCATTTGGTACGTAATCAAATGGGAACACATCAAGACATAATCCTTTATGGAAATCTCTGTTTATATTATATTCTGTACAATATTCTGTTCCATCCAGTCGTATTTTGCTAAATAAATAAGGAATATTCGGATCTGTTTCGCGCGTCTGTAAAAACACACCAGCACTTAAATGTTTCGGAGCTTCTTTTAAGAATTTATCATAATCTTTTCTAAGCATTGCCACATCAACATCATCATCCCACGGGATAAATCCCTGATGGCGCATATATCCCAGCATTGTACCACCGCAAATGAAATACCCCACGCCGATTTCTTTACATACTCTGTCCATTTCCTGAAGGAGTTTTAAATCAGCTTTTTGTATACAATCAACCTGATATTGAAGCTCATCGTTTAAAACAGGCTGCCATGGAGTATAATCTCTAGGACAGTCTATCTCAATACTTCTGAATTTTTCACGTTGTACCGGGAAAATATCATCCACATCAATTATTTTGCTCATTCGAAATGCTACTCTCTCATAACTAAACGCCTGATCGTCATCATTGTAACTTTGAGCAAACTGATCAATCTCTTTTGCAAAAGATAGAGCATCCATCCGGCTGTATTCTTTCACCCTGCTTTCCCATTCTTCTTCTGTATACATTTTCAGATACTTATCCGTTTTACCAATTTTATAATCAAGAAGTTCCAGATATCTTTGATTCATATCTTTTATTTTATCTCTAAAATACTCTCTGAGATAGAATGATTCCGGTATCTTATCAAATGGTAAGAGTTTTATGCGGATAATGGAATATTCATTTCCTTTCATTGTTACATATTTTGTGGGCTCTGGATACTTACAGGCAATATCTTTAAACTCATTTAATACGATTCCGTACTCTTTATCATGTTCCCGTAGATATTGTATTAATTTTTCAAAATCGCTGCGGATAAGTCCAATATCAAAAGAGGTATTACCACTATTTGGAATAACATCATGATAAACAACTGCGCCAATTAGCAACTTAGATATAGCAAAATATGTTAATCCCTCCGAATGACAAATTTTATCCAGAATCTTCAAAATTTTTGTTTTTTCATTTACAGTATTTTCTGTAAATCCTTCATCTGTCTTATCATACCAAAGATATTCATTGTTAGGAACTGATAATTGAATTCCATGAAACATCTTTTTCTTAATGGGGAAAATTTCATTCAAACTAATGATTTTGGAATTTGCCACTTTGCTTCTAAATACCAGATTACTATCCTTCTTATCCTCATAGCGTTTTCCTGCTTTGTCAAGAATTTCCAACTGTTCACAGGCATCCTTCTTTCTTTTTGGATAAGCCTCACCTGTCTGCTTCTTCATCAGATTTATGTATTCCCGGCGCATTTCAAAAACTTCCTGCATATAGGAACATCTTTCACCATAATCAACTGGAAGACGATCAAATACATCCAGATATACCGGATATGTCCGACCACTGGCATCCGTTTTATTGTCTTCCTTACATAAGATTCCTACATCAACCCACTTTACATTCGGATACTCATCTAAATATTCTTTCAGCACAAGTCCTTCCGCTGTTTGCTCATTGCGAAGAAGCCTAATTGCTTTTTCATAATCTTCCCGCAACAAACCTATTCTCCAACATTTCGGTTTCTCTTTTGCAGACTCCTCTTCTTCGGTCTCTTCTCCCTTTACACAGGAAATCAAGAGATTCCCTACCGCAAAACATGTTAAATTATTCTTAGCACAAAACTGTTCAAATCGCTCCAAAGCTCTGCAAGAAATATCTGCAATCTTCTCTTCAAATTCTTTAGTCATTGGTAAAGAAAATTCCTGTGTATTTGCCGGAACTATTAACGTTGTACCTAAAAACTCTTCTTGGCGTAAAGGATAAACATCTTTTTTATGCACACAGTCTGTAACTGCCAATTCCAATCTTCCAAAATACTCTGGGTTTTCCATGTCCAGATACTTGGTAATAAACTGCTTATACTTTTTTCGGTAGTTCTCTAAATAACTGCGGTTATATCGAAATCTAAGGTTTAATTTTGTCTTTAGCGACTGTTTTTTAACAATATTTCTGTTTACATAACCCGAAAGCCCATTATACCATGCATTTTTTTCCAACACCTGATTAACAAAAACCTCTCGTTCTTCAGAATCTGACGGTAAATTATCATAAGGTATAATTGAAATTGTAACTTGTGTGTTGATATGTCCTAAATCAGCGTCTTCTACTAATTTTTTTCCTATAACGCAATTTTTTTCTCTTATTCTCGCATCTTCGTGATATGCCGGAAATATTTTAATTTCTTTTTCTATAGCATGTTTTTGGGCATAATTTATAAACCCATCATATGCTTTTCGCATCATCCGAATCTCATAATCATAAGTATCTGGATTTACATCTTCCTTCTGTATACAATAAGTAAGGAGCTTTCCGACAGCAAAATATTCCCAATCATTTTTCTCGCATGTTTCATTAATAAATTCTATCATCTGTTTTATAAGAATTTTTTTATGCTCTACCTTACGAATCTTACATTTCTGTATGATTTCCTCCGCTTTCTGGTTGACAAATAAACCTGATGATTCTTCATTCTCAAATTCTTCCAAGTACAATGTATCTTCCATATATAATTCTCCTAAATTAATGTTGTATTTAAATTTCTACTCAACGTTATTTTTCATTGTTATCCAGCAGTCTTAGTGCATTCCCACCAAGCAGCATTTCTTTCTCTTCCTCAGTTATCTCCAGATCTTTTACGTATTCTACAAATTTCTTCTGTCCTGCCCATGGACTGTCTGTTGCGAACAAAATCTTATCACTTCCATGATTTCTCATGATTCTTATAAACTGTTCTGGATCAATATAATTAAAGATAACCGCAGTATCCAGATATACATTTTGTCCTACCAGCAACTGCTCTACTTTATCCCATTGCTGATTTCCTCCGAGATGAGCGAGTACAAGTTTTGTAGGCTGAACGTCTTTGATCAACTCCGCTGACATTTCCGGTGTGCAGTGAATATTCTCAGGGCACAACGGATCAACTCCGGCATGAACACTGACAATCAAGTCAAGCTCAGAAGCATAAGAAACGATTCTTTTATAACGAATATCATTAAAATACATATCCTGATAATCAGGATGCAGTTTGATGCCTTTCATACCCATGTTTTTGATTGTTCGCAATTCTTCCTTATAGTTGTCAGAAGCCGGATGAAGACTTCCAAACGATATGATTTTCCCTTCAAGATACTGAGCCGCAAACTCATTGATAGAACGAAATTGTGAAGGTTTTGTGGCAATCGGAAGTACAACGGAACAATCCACACCTGCTTCTTCTGTGGATTCAAGAAGTCCTTCATAAGTACCGTTTGTCTCAGGTTCTATCTTACAGCATGCAGCCAGCTTACTCATTGTACGTTCTGCAATGGCGTGAGGGAAAATATGTGTATGAAAATCTATTATCATATCTATTCATTTCCTTTCATCTTTTTGTAGCAATAGCCAATGATATCTCTACGCGTGATTATGCCAATAAATATATCTTCATCATCCACCACCGGCACGAAATTCTGCTCCATGGCGCGTTCAATAAGATCTTCCATCTTGGCATTACTTTTCACAGATTGATAATCATTTCGGCGGTGTATTCTCATAATACTGATTTCTTCGGCATCTTTGATACTCAGAAGATTTTCTTTTTTTAATCCCCATAAAAGATCACCTTCTGTAATAGACCCCTTATATTTTCCTTCTTTGTCCAAAATCGGAATGCAGGAATATTTATGATATTCCATGATCTCCAAGGCCTGCCTTAATGTATGATAATCATAAATGTAAGCCAATTCACTTTTTGGCTTGAGGAAAAATAATATATTCATTCAAAAATCCTCCCACATTGTAACGGAATGATAATATTTTATAATTGAGTAGTAACGAAAATATCGTATATAGCCTTAATTGCCTCCTCAAAATCGTGATTTCTGACTCCGATAATTATGTTAAGCTCACTGGACCCCTGATCAATCATCTTTACATTTACATTTGCATGTGATAATGCTGAGAAGATTCGTCCGGAAGTACCACGTGTAGACTTCATACCACGACCTACCACCGCAATCAATGCAAGATCCGATTCCAACTCGAGGAAATCAGGTTCAACTGCACGGTGAATACCTGCAATTACCTTCTGTTCTTTCTCCTGAAATTCATCCTGATGAACAAAGATTGTCATCGTATCAATACCGGATGGCATATGTTCGATAGAAACACCATTGTCTTCAAACACCTGAAGCACGCGTCTACAGAATCCAACCTGTGAATTCATCATATCTTTTTCAACCGTTATGGATGCAAAATCTTTTTTTCCTGCAACTCCTGTGATCACAAATCTTGATTTCTGACAGGTTGCTTCCACAATCAAAGTTCCTTTATCTTCCGGTTTGTTTGTATTTCGGATATTAATAGGAATTCCTTCTCTTCTCACAGGGAAAATTGCATCTTCATGAAGCACGGATGCTCCCATGTATGATAATTCACGCAGCTCACGATAAGTAATGACATCGATTGACTTTGCATTCGGAATAATTCTTGGATCAGCAATCAGAAAGCCCGAAACATCTGTCCAGTTTTCGTAAATATCTGCATGTACAGCTCTTGCTACGATGGAACCTGTTATATCAGAACCACCTCTTGAAAATGTCTTGATTTTTCCATCCGGCATAGAGCCATAAAATCCCGGAATAACAACCCCGTCTATATCTTTCAGACGTTCTTCAAGAATATTATTTGTAAGCTCGTCCTCAAATTCGCCATTTTCATCAAATTTAATTACTTCTGCCGCATCAATAAATGTATATCCAAGGTATGATGCCATAATAATTCCATTGAGATATTCTCCTCGTGATGCAGCATAATCTCTTCCGACTTTTTTGCAGAAATTTTCCCGGATGATTTTAAATTCGTTATCCAAAGACAGATCAAGATTTAATCCCTGAATAATGGAATCATATCTTTCTTTGATAACCGCAAGAATATCCTCGAAATCTTCTTCCCGGTCATCCTCAAGAATTGCCTGTCTATAACAGCGATATAATAAATCGGTAACTTTAATATCATCAGGACGTCGTTTCCCTGGTGCTGATGGTATAACATAACGTCTTGAACTATCATTCCGGATAATGGAACCTACTTTGCGAAACTGTTCAGCACTTGCCAGAGAACTTCCTCCAAACTTAACAACTTTCTTCATCTTATGTATTACTCCTTCATTCTCTCTATTCGCTTAATCTTTTATATCTTACAACTTTTTTTTGACAACTGCAATGAACATACCAAAAATATTTCACCATTCACAAAAGTTTCACAGGGTAAGCATTACTTATTCTTTACAGAAAATCACATCCGCAAATTCTGCTTTTGCTGCTTTTTTAAGATCCTCAGGTGACAATTTAATCTGCATTCCAAGCTTTCCCCCACTCACATACATATACTCAAGACTTTGAGCAGAATTTTGAATCACCGTCGGATACTGCTTTTTCATACCGATAGATGTACAGCCACCGCGCACATATCCTGTTACCTTTGTAAGATCTTTAAGATGCAGCATTTCAAGTGACTTTTCCCCAACTACTTTTGCTGCTTTCTTAAAGTCAATTTCTTCTTCAATGGGAATGACAAATACATAGTGATTCCCGCTTTTTCCGGTTGTGACCAAAGTCTTATACACAAGCCTGTGGTCATACCCCAGTTTGTCCGCAGTCTGGATCCCATCCGTAAATTCGTCACACTCATAAGTTTCATATGTGTATGGAATCTTCTGACTGTCAAGAATACGCATAGCATT
>JBJEMB010000096.1:0-8295 GCA_051879455.1 Lachnospiraceae bacterium | reverse complement strand
TTTTACGGACTCCAGCAATGTTACTTTGTAATCTGCGGCAGCAGTGATTGTCATACCGCTGGACTTTTTATCGTCTGGTATTTCTACAAAACTTACCACTTCTATTCCTTCTGCCATCGTCTCATTCATCTGGTGAATAGCCTTTTCAGAAGAAATAGATTCTGTCAGCTCAATATCAAAATATTCTCCATCGCTGGTAATACCTACACCAAGAGGCTGCGCAAATGACATGATCATATGAGGGCTGAATCCTCCGGTAAATGCTATCGGAATCTCTGCACGTCTCATCACTTTCTGAAAATAACGCATCACATCCAGATGTCCGATGAATTTCATCACTCCGTATTTCCGAAATTTAATTCTTGCTTTCAAAACAGACACCTCCTTGGAATTTCGCCGCACCGCAGCCGGAACACTGCATTCTGCAGTTTGGGGTTACTTCTGCATTCATGGCACGTTCCCATTCGCGTTTCAGAAAATCTTTTGTGACACCAATGTCAATAAAATCCCATGGGAAGATTTCATCAAGCGAACGTTCTCTCAAATTATAAAAATCCATAGAAAGTCCAGTGTTTTCAAATGCCTTCAACCATTTTTCATAATCGAAAGTCTCCGTCCATGCATCATAAATGCATCCCATCTTATATGCTTCTTCAATGACTCTCCCTACTTTTCTGTCTCCACGCGCAAATATGCCTTCAAGTACAGTTACTTCTGCATCGTGCCAGTGATATTTGAGGCTCTTTCGGTTTAACTGATCATTAAATGCATGCTTTACAATGGCTGCCCTTGAAATGTATTCCTCATTGGTGTACATCCTTGCCCACTGAAATGGAGTAAACGGCTTTGGGATAAAGAAAGAAGTACTTGTAGTAATCTGACATTTTCCGTTACGCTGATCTTTTGGAATCTCATAATACCTTCTCGCAATTTTATCAGCCAGCTCAGGGATTGCTTTCATATCTTCTTCTGTCTCTGTCGGAAGACCAAGCATGAAATAAAGCTTTACTTTATTCCATCCGCCTTCAAATGCCTGCCCGGCTCCTGTGATGATATCTTCCTCTGTAAGCCCCTTGTTGATTACATTTCTCATACGTTGAGATCCCGCCTCCGGCGCAAAAGTAAGGCTGCTCTTTCTGATATCCTGGACTTTCTCCATGACATCCAGTGAAAAAGCATCGATTCTCAATGACGGCAGGGAAATATTGATTCCCTTTCCTTTGAACTCATCAATCAAAAATGTAACAAGTTCCTTTAACTGACTGTAATCACTGGAACTTAAGGAACTTAAGGAAATCTCTTCGTGACCGGTACTCTTTAACATTTGATAGGCATATTGCTTAAGCGTTTTTACATCCCGTTCTCTCGTCGGGCGGTAAAGCATTCCTGCCTGACAGAAACGACATCCGCGGATACAGCCTCTCTGAATCTCAAGAACCACTCGATCCTGAGTGACTTTAATGAACGGTACGACCGGATTCTGTGGATAATAAGTGTCGGTCACATCCAACACCATTTGCTTCTTTACTGTCTTTGGTGCACATTTATTATTAGGTTCAAATGAAGCAATCGTTCCATCTTCGTTATAGGTCACGTCATAAAATGATGGAACATAAATTCCTTCTATTTGTGCAGCCTTCTCAAGGTAGTCCTTTCTGGTACCACCATTCTTTTTATTCTCCTTATAGGCATCCAGAAGTTCGCGATACACCGTTTCTCCTTCCCCTATATAAAACAAATCGAAGAATTCTGCCAGCGGTTCCGGATTATAGGCACAGGGACCACCTCCGATCACAATAGGATCAGACTCCTTGCGGTCACAGGATTTTAACGGAATCTGTGCCAGATCAAGAAGCTGAAGAATATTGGTATAACACATTTCATATTGAATTGTAATTCCAAGAAAATCAAAATCTTTTATCGGATCCTGAGACTCCAGTGCAAACAGCGGAATCTTTTCCTCTCTCATGATCTTATCAAGATCAAGCCACGGTGAGTACACTCTCTCACACCAGACATCCTCCCACCGATTAAACATATCATAAAGAATCTGAATTCCCAGATGAGACATGCCTATTTCGTACACATCCGGAAATGCCATGGCAAACCGGACATCGACCTTCTCTGGATCTTTCATAACGGCATTGATTTCATTTCCGATATATCTTGCAGGTTTTTCTATTTTTAATAATATTTCATCATTTAAAGCTAATTTTCTCACTGTTAAATACCTCTCAGCAAATGGTAATCCTTATAAATTGTACTACATGAGTCAGTATATGTCAAAATTCGATATATATGATTTTCATTCATTTAAAAAGTGTTATCGGTTCTGATAATCCGGCAGCTTTATTGAGCTTTTATCATAAATAATGTATAATAATACATATACACAACACAAAAAATGTAACTTATTTTACCAACCAGCTCATATAGCAGAAAGGAGAATTTTGTATGAAAACCAAGAACATAAAAGCACGAAAAATCAGTATGATACTTTTATTAACACTCTGCCTTACCTTCTATAGCTGTGGTAAATCTGAAGAATCTGTCCCTGAGTCTGCCACCCTTGTCCTGCGTTCGATCCTGGAATATCCAAATGAGGATCTGTATAATCCATCCCCGGTAACCATTGGTTTAGATACTGAAGACGAAGATATCGATTACGAAGGCATGCAAGAAGCGATTGATGCAGATACAGAAACCTGGAAAGATACCGTCGGCGACTGTTTTGCCGAAAAAATGTTTGATTCCTTCTATCAACAATGGGAACGGACCGCAGTACTTGGATACGCATATGCAAACAATCTTACCATTAAAGTCAGTAAAATGCAGATCTTAAGTCACGACGACAATATCTATCACATTCAGACCGCGATTGATGTAACGGATGACGATTCTCAGACAGCAAAATACGAGCTTGAATGGAGAATCATTTTTGACAAAGACACACCGGACTTAATTCAATCAGTGGAACTGAGTGACGATGGTGGACTTCTCTAAAACAAAACTCTAAAATAAAAAGAGCTATTTCTTATCATCAGCATTGAATATGTCTCTGTCAAGTGCCTTATTCTGATGAGCAACAATTGTTGTACAAACGGCATCGCCAGTAATATTAACAGCGGTTCTGGTCATATCGAGAATTCTGTCAATACCCATAATCAGACCGATTGCTTCTACAGGAAGCCCAACGGAATTAAATACCATTGTAAGAGTTACAAGCCCGACACTTGGTACACCAGCTGTTCCGATGGATGCCAGAGTCGCTGTTCCGATAACCGTAATGTAGTCCATCACATCAAGATGGATTCCAAATGCCTGTGCCGCAAACACAACTGCAACTCCCTGCATGATAGCTGTTCCATCCATATTGATCGTTGCACCAAGAGGTATTGTAAAAGACGAAATCTTCTTTGATACACCCATTTTCTTGTTCAATGTTTCAATAGACATTGGAATGGTAGCATTGGATGTAGCAGTGGAAAAAGCAAAAGTCATAACCGGGAAGAACTTTTTAATAAACTTTAACGGATTTAATCCGGTGAAACCTTTCAACAGTCCCAGATATACAACGAAACACTGAATTCCCAGTGCAATCAGTACTCCGATCATATATTTTGCAAGTGGCACAAATGCGCTAAATCCAATATTTGCAAATGTTCTTGCAATGAGGCAGAATACCCCGATCGGTGCAAGGCTCATGACCATCATCGTCATTTCCATCATAATATCATTAAACTGACTGAAGAAATTGCCTACTGTTTCCGCGCGCTCTCCAAGTTTTGCAAGAATGATACCCACAATTAAGGCAAATACAATAATCTGGAGCATACTTCCACTTGCAAGAGAATTGATCGGATTATCCGGAATAATATTAAGTAATGTATCTGTCAGTGAAGTAGCCTCCATAGTCTGGACTTCTGCAGCATTTTCCTGAATTGCACTCATATTGAGTCCTACACCTGGGTTAATAATATTTCCGATTCCAAGAGCTACTGTAATTGCAAGGGCCGTTGTGAACAGATAAAAAATCAACGTGCGAACACCAACTGTACCAAGTTTTTTCGTATCTCCGATTGCCATACTTCCGCAGACAAGTGAGCAAAACACAAGTGGTACAACAAGCATTTTCATCAGACGGATAAATCCTTGTCCAATAACCATAAGAACTCCTTCGACAAGAATATCATCTTTCAAATGTCCTGACGGAACCAGGTAACAAAGTATAATTCCAAAGATTGCACCTAAAATTAATGCAATCAGAATCTTAGAGGTTAATCCAATTTTTTTCTTGTTGTTTTCTTTTTTTCCCATTAAACGTCCTCTCTTTCTTTCATATATTCATTGATATATTCTTTTAGAGACGTTTTCCATTCCGGCATCTCATATACATCAATAATTCGAAGAATAAAATTATCAAGCACAGTGTAATCTGGTCTTGCTGCAGATTTTGATTCTTGGGAAGGTACTGCCTGAAGTTCTGCTTTCTTTCCGGCCAATCTTATAATCTCCTCTGCGAATTCATATCTGCTGCATGTTCCCTGGCAAGTCGCATGATATGTTCCGTACTCATTCGTATGAATAAGATAAAGTATGATCCTTGCAAGGTCTTTTGCGCTTGTGGGGGAACCATACTGGTCTGAGGCCACCGTCACAGGTCCTTCTTCATCTGCTTCACGCAGAATCCGATTTACAAAATTCTCCCCTTTTCCGTATACCCAATTACTTCTGATAATAAAATGCTTATGGGTAAATTCTTTCACATAATTTTCTCCGGCACGTTTCGAACACCCGTAAACTGTTCTTGGATTGGTATCATCAAATTCACTGTATGGAACTTCTCTTTCTCCATCAAAGACATCATCCGTAGAAAGCTGTACAACTTTCGCACCAATCTTACGTGCCACAATACTTAAATTTCTTGCTCCAAGTGCATTTACACGGTAAGCCAGCTCCGGGTTCTTCTCACAAAGATCTGTATCTGTAACCGCTGCACAGTTAATGATTACGTCTGGACGGTTTATCTCACCAAAATTTAAGACTTCCTCTGTATGAGTAATGTCAAGGTCGTCTTTATCTGTATCAAACACCTGCATCTCAAGTGGGTCCAATGCTTCATTGATTGCTGTCCCAAGCTGACCATTTGCCCCTACAATCCATACCTTTAACATCTCGTATCCTCCTTTTACACACAACAAAAGCGTTGATTTATAATTGATCAACGCTTTCATACATTTTTCATATTATACCTTATCTAAGTAAGTTACGTCAATGAGAGATTCTGTCACAGATTTTTCCATACCTCGGCTACATCGAAATCCGTTGTGATCTCCTGCACGATTCTTTGACTGTCAACATGCATAATCTCCTGTTTTTTTACGTCCATTGCTACGAATGCTGCAAACAGCAAAAGACATAGAAACACTCTGATTCCAAATGTACTGTACCCTTCTTCCGGTTCATCAACATAGAGACGGTTATAAGTACTTTTGTATCTTGGGTGAACCGCCGGAGGGTCATAGAAATCACTGTAACGCGCCCTGGTCTGCTCCAGCAGTTTCTTTCTCCTCTTCTCCGAATCATTCATATTCTCACATCCTTATACTGTAAAAATATGAACCTCTGTATCAAATTATTCTTTTATAGAATTTCTTTCTCCATAAAAATCTACCGATTGACCAGTTCTCTTACAATATCTTCCCAGCTGATTCCTTTTTCAACCATCAATACCATAGCATGATAGAGAAAATCTGACATTTCATACTTAACTTCTTCCGGATTTGGATTTTTCGCAGCAATCACCAGTTCTGTTGCTTCTTCCCCGACTTTTTTCAAAATCTTATCTATCCCTTTTTCAAAAAGATAATTCGTATAAGATCCTTCCTTCGGATGTTCTTTGCGGTCAACAATTGTATTATAGACACTTTCAAACACTTGAAGAGGATTACTTTCATCATAATCTGTGCCTACCAGAGGTTGGAAAAAGCATGTAGGATTTCCTGTATGACATGCTGCGCCAATCTGATCTACCTTCGCCAGAAGTGTATCTTTATCACAATCAATCGTCAGAGATTTTACATACTGGAAATGACCGCTCGTCTCCCCTTTTACCCATAAGGACTGGCGGCTTCTGCTAAAATATGTCATTTTCCCTGTTTTAATTGTATGATCAAAAGCTTCTTCATTCATATAGGCAAGCATTAAAACTTCCTGTGTTCTGTAGTGTTGGACAATAACAGGTATCAGACCATCTGAATTTAACTTAAACTCAGAAAAATCCATCATGCTTTCAAAAGAAGTCATCTTAATATCTTCATCCGCACATTTCTTTTTAAATTCATTAAAGTCCATCTCTGGCTGACTGATATATTTTCCCGACAATCCTTTTACTCCCGGGCACTTTAAAATTTTATATAGTTCCGATTCTTCCATCGTATCTGTTACAATAACGCAAGGAACATCTGTCACATTCATGACTGAATTAAGATCCAGCCTATGCATAAAGACAATTTCACTGCAATATTCCTGAATCAGATGCTGATGTTTAAATAAAGCATCAAAATCATTCAATGATACTGCAATCTTTTCTTTTCCAAAACGTTTTGCTGCGTCTTCCATCATCTTTACACTGTCAGGTTTTGAAAAATTAATCATTGCACGTTTTGCACCGGAATAGAGTACCTTTTTTACATCTTCCTGACGTTTGATATTTCCTCCAGCCACCATAGGGATCCGAATGACTCTGTTGATTCTCTTCATCAGATCAATCGCCTCTTCATGATCATCATCAGATTCTGACAGATCGAACACAATCAATTCATCTGCTCCACAGTCACTGTATGATTTTGCAAGTGCAATCACATCTTCTGCTATAACTTCCCTGTCATAAAACCAGCGCACCGCTTTTCCGCCATCAATAAATATACAGGGAATTACTCGTTTGTAACTCATCTAACTGCCTCCTTTTAAAGACTTCCCTTTGTTGTCCAGGCTTCTTTCATTCTTGGTTCATTCATAGTGGCCATATCAAGTGCTTTTCCAAATGCTTTAAATAATGCCTCAGCCATATGATGATTGTTTTCACCATCCAGGATTTTAAGATGGATATTCATCATAGCGCTATATGATACTGCATAAAAGAATTCACGGACCATTTCTGTATCCATATCTCCGATTCTCGGAACCGTAAAATCAGCAGCATACTTTAAATATGGTCTTCCTGATAAATCTACTGCGCTCAGTGCAAGTGTCTCATCCATAGGCAGAATCATATATCCATACCGTTTTATACCGCTCTTATCTCCAATTGCTTTTAAAATTGCCTGCCCAAGCACAATCCCGGTATCTTCGATTGTATGATGACAGTCAACAGAGAGATCTCCCTTTACATCTACTTTCAGATCAAAAAGTCCATGTCTTGCAAAACCATCCAGCATGTGGTCAAAGAACCCAATCCCAGTGTGAATCTCATTTTTTCCTGTTCCGTCCAGATTTATTGTAACAGAAATGTCTGTTTCTTTTGTAGTTCTTGTACATGTTGCAATTCTATCCATCACTTTAGTCCTCCTGTTCTTCTTCAAACCTCACTCGAATTGAATTAGCATGTGCCGTTAACTGTTCGGATTCGGCAAAATGTTCGATATCCAGATGAATTTCCTGCAGTGCATCTTTAGAATAAGCAATAATGCTCGATTTCTTAATAAAATCATCAACAGAAAGAGGCGAGAAAAATTTTGCAGTTCCGTTTGTCGGAAGTACATGATTCGGTCCGGCAAAATAGTCTCCAAGAGGTTCACTTGAATATTCTCCGATAAAAATTGCTCCGGCATTTCTGATCTTTGTCATCACATCGTAAGGATTCTTTGTCTGAATTTCCAGATGCTCGGAGGCAATCTCATTAGCAACGTCAATCGCATCTTCCATCGTATCCGCAACAAGAATATATCCATAATTATCCAGTGATTTTTTAATAATCTCAGCTCTGGAAAGCATGGAAAGAAACTTATCCACTTCTTTTGATACTTCTTCGGCAAGTTTTCCACTGGTAGTGACAAGGATCGCAGATGCAAGTTCATCATGCTCTGCCTGAGACAAAAGATCGGCAGCAACATAGCGTGGATTTGCTGTCTCGTCTGCAATTACAAGAATCTCACTCGGACCTGCAATAGCATCAATACTCACATGACCATAGACAGCCCTTTTAGCAAGTGCAACGTAAATATTGCCTGGTCCTACAATTTTATCTACTTTTGGGATACTTTCAGTTCCATAAGCCAGTGCACCGATTGCCTG
>JBJEMB010000095.1:15465-17420 GCA_051879455.1 Lachnospiraceae bacterium | reverse complement strand
CGGTGCTTCCTCTTCTTTCTTTTTCATCTTCTCACCAATCCCATTCATAGTCTTCATGATCACAAATACAATCAGCGCCATGATCAGGAAATTAATCACTGCTGTAATAAATTTCCCGTAATTCAGTGTTGCCTCTCCTAAAAGAGTAATGCTAAGCTTATCAAAATTCATTCCACCAAACATTCCGAGAATCGGATTAATAATATCTTCCACCAGTGATGATACAATGCTTGTAAATGCTCCACCTATAATGATACCAACTGCCATATCCATGACATTGCCACGGCTGATAAATGCCTTAAATTCCTCCATGAATTTCTTCATTTGTAAAACCTCCTCGTACATTTTATGGAGGTATTATATCATGTACAGATTCATTCGTATACTTTTTCAGGTTTAATAATTTGTAAATACTTCCCTGCTTTCCATAAAATGTGCTATAATCCCTTTTAGAAAATTACAGATCACTTGCAAAGGAGTCAATATCATGTCATTAGAAAAAGTACAGGCTTATTTTGATAAATTTAATATGAAAGATCGTGTCTTAGTTTTTGATCAGTCCAGTGCGACTGTAGAACTCGCTGCCGAAGCAGCAGGATGTGAACCTGCCCGAATTGCAAAGACAATGTCTTTTCTTCTGGGCGAAGAAGCAATTTTAATTGTGACTGCCGGAGACGTTAAAATTGATAATAAAAAATATAAGGCAAAGTTTCACCAGAAAGCAAAATTGATTCCCAGTGACCTTGTAGAATCTTACATAGGTCATGCCCCGGGAGGAGTCTGCCCATTCGCTGTAAAGGAAAGCTTACCGGTTTATCTGGATATTTCTTTAAAACGATTTGAAACCGTATATCCTGCAGCCGGAAGCGGAAACAGTGCGATTGAGCTGACTCTCCCTGAGCTTGAAAAATATTCTCATGCCATCGAATGGGTCGATGTATGCAAGGAGCGCTGATATTGAAGCACTCCTTTTAGCTATGGCTTTCTGCCCACAATCTCTCTGCAGTCGGTTTCCAGTTTTCCGCGTAAGACTCACATTTATCACATAAATGATCCACAGATTCCTGATCCTGATAATCTGTATTTACTGCTCTGCTTTCTTTTACAAGTTTCCTCAGATTTTCCGGATTTTCAAGCATCGGACACGGACGCAAATGATTATCGTTAAATGGTTGATTATCATGATAAGCCTGAAAAATCGGGCTTTTTAGTATTTCCAGCAATGTGCTGCTATGTACATTTGCGTTTGAATAATGGATAAACACGCATGGTTCAGCATCACCTTTTGCATTAATGTGAAAGTAATTTCTTCCACCTGCAATACAGCCACCTACAAATTCCCCATCATTCTGGAAATCCATTCCAAAGATTGGCTTTGTCTCTCTAAAATGTCGTATACGTCGGTACATTTCTTCTCTTTGCTCAGGTGTTGGAAGAAGTTCAGGAGCTGCAGCATTTCCCACAGGCATATAATGGAAGAACCATACAAACAATGCTCCCTTGTCAATCATCAGATCATAGAATTCCTCCGTGCTAATATCCTCGAAATTCTTACTTGTATAGCAAGTTGAAATACCAAACGGAAGTTTATGATCTTTTAAAAGATCCATTGCTGTAATAACCTTCCTGTAAACACCTTCTCCTCTTCTCCCATCGTTGGCTTTTTCAAATCCTTCCAGACTGATTGCCGGAACAAAGTTCTTTACTCGGAGCATTTCCTTACAGAACTCCTCATCAATCAGCGTACCATTCGTAAATGTCAAAAACTCGCAGTCAGAATGCTTTTCACACAGACGGATCAAGTCTTTCTTACGGACCAACGGCTCTCCTCCGGTATAAATATACATATAGGTTCCAAGTGCTTTTCCCTGTGTAATAATAGAATCCAAAGTATCGAAATCCAGATTCAGCTGATTTCCGTATTCTGCTGCCCAGCATCCGGTACAATGAAGATT
>JBJEMB010000095.1:0-15365 GCA_051879455.1 Lachnospiraceae bacterium | reverse complement strand
TAAATTCATCGGACAAAAAAATAATATGTCTAAAACTGTTACTATTGGGAAAAATGTTACCTTTTTGGACAACATTTAATAATATGTATAAAAAAACTCAGGATACTAATCATTCATATCCTGAGCCACTTTCTCTCTCAAAGTAACAACACATGCTCTTGTTATTTCATATTACATTAATACACTTTTAGACTCTTTTTGATTATTCTTTAAGTACACGGTCACTTTATTAGAACTGTCACATGTTGCCAGAAGTATATCCTCAAACCGAGATGCCCCTTGACCTTTAATCTGATTTTTCAGCCATTTATCATCATTCCCTGTATGACGGAGGTTTTCTTTCATCACTTTTCCGTCTATAATCACATTTGCTACCATATAATCCTGCTGTGCAGTCAAATTGGCATCCGAAGGTGTAACAGGACGATCTGAAGATTTCGGAAGAAAGCTTATCTTCCCATTCCCCTCTAAAATTGCTGTTTCCAGCTTCGATACATCAAAATATCCATTCACTCTGCACTGTACTAAAAACTCCGACACATCTATCTTCGCTTTTTTCAGATTTTCTCCGTAAAGCTCTCCATGATTCAACAGTACAAGCGGTTTCCCTTCTATTACTCTTCAAGCTTTGATTGATTTTGAACTGATCCACGACAGAAGAATAGCCGCCAGTGCATAGAGAATCATTGCAATCAGTGGCTGCATGAAATTTTCCTCCAGCGAAGTTGCCATTTCTGCCGCAATAGAACCAATTGTGATTCCATTAATATAATCAAACATACTCATCTGGGACATTTGGCGGTATCCCATTAATTTCGTAAGTACAAAAATAGATATTATAGACCCGAGTGAAAGGGCAATGATATAAATGATTTCTTTCATAAATCCTCCCGAAACAACAATTCTGCAATTCATTTTAAATTACAGCTCTTAGTATCTCAGGAATCTTATTGATCTATAGATTCTTTCTCTGTAAACAAAGAGGAAGTTCCAATCCATTTTCTTCAAGGAGCTTGCTGTCACTTAATATCTCCTCAGCTTTTCCATCTGCCACAATGCATCCGTCTGCAAGAAGGATAACACGATTACATGTATCCAGAACCATATCCAGATCGTGAGATGCAATGATTTTCAAATGATCAAACTGATTCAGAATATGAATCAGATTTCTCCTGTTTTTCGGATCCAACGCAATCGTTGGCTCATCCATTAGAATAATATCCGGAGTCATTGAAAGAATCGTTGCAATGGAAACCAGCTTTTTCTCTCCCCCGGATAATTTATAAATCTGCTTATCTTTCAAATGCGGAATATGTACTTTCATGAGTGCATCATTGACTCTTTTTTCCACTTCTTCCTCCGACAATCCATAATTTCTCGGTGCAAAAGCCACATCGTCATAGACCGTTGACATAAAGAGCTGACTGTCTGAATCCTGAAATACATATCCTATTCTCTCACGTATCTTGGGAAGAGTTCTCCTCTCAACCGGAATTTCTTCCACCCTGATACTTCCTTTATAATTCAAATGTAATCCCACAAGAAGTTTTAACAAGGTAGATTTCCCTGCACCATTTGCTCCAATAATACCAATGGAATCTTCCTCACGTGCCGTAAATGTAATATTATTTAATACTTGATTGTCTTTCTCATACCCAAATGAGACATTATTAAGATCTATATGTATATGACTCATAATATTTTCCCTCTATATTTTTATTACGGTAAATACACCTATCCAGACAAACAGATATATAACATCTCTTTTCTGTACTTTTCTTTTCCTTCCGTAACAGAACTCACCACAATATCCCCGAAGCGTCATACTTTCATATAATGCTGATGCCCGGTCCATACTGCGAAGCAGAAGTCCTCCCGCTAAAGATCCCCATGCTTTTATATGAATCCCCTTCTGCCCCGGTGCCCGGAGAGAATACGCATCCAATATTCTTCCTGCTTCTGTCAGAAGAAGGGAAATATATCGATATGTCATCATGATCTGAGTAACAATAAGTGTTGGGACATGAAGCATACGAAGCGCATAGCAAATTCCTTCAATATTTGTAGATGCAATCAATAAATAGGATGCAAACACGCAAAAGACACCTTTTACTATCAACGTACACATTGAGATCATACCCGTCGTAATAACAATACCTTTCACATTTGCCACAGGCTGTCTGTCAAAGAACGGATTCAAAATCCCTACAAAACATACTAAGGGAAGTACGATCTTAAGTCTCCTGATACTGTCTGTAAAGGACACCTCCCCCACAATAAACAATACCACCGGATAAACCGCCATCAAAAGCACTCTCTCCATCTGATATTTTGGAAACGAAACAACCACTGCAATATACACAATTGTCACAAGCAGCTTCACAAGAGGATGCAATTGATTTAGCCATGTGTCCCTTGCGGCAATTTCATCCATACGATAAATTTCTTTTACAGCTCTGCCTACTTTACTCACTATCCCAGATCCTTTCTATGCTTTTTATCAGAATTTCTGCGAAAAAAGTTGAAAGCATAACAAGCGCCCACACATACAACTATTACAACTGCCGAACCCATAATACCGGAAAAAGAAGTACCTGCCTCAGAGTCAGAATCCTTAAAGGCATAATCAGGAAGTAATGCTGTCTTTTCCTGTACTTTCGAAGCTTTCTCATATATACTTCCGTTAGCCTCAACATCCGCAGAACCTGTCAACCGCTCTATGGACCACTCAAGTCCGTCGGGATTCGAAGATGCCACAAGTGACAATGCGCCACTGATAAACACAACACAAATTCCCAGAATTACCAGCGTCTTTTTCAGGCTGAATCTGTTTTTACTCTCTATGCACTCACTGCACTCCAAAAGTTCCGGTCTGCTCTCAAATACAAAGAGCAGCACTGCTGTTGTGATCAGTCCTTCCACAAATCCAATCGCCAGATGAATCGGCTGCATTGTTCCCACAAACACTCCAAACGGAAGAGAAGAGATTCCCGATAAAAGTGTTTCCAGAGTTACAGAAAATGCTCCAAGCTGCAGCGTCAGTACACATCCAAGAATTGACCCCACAGCAATTCTTTTTTTAGAAATACTTTTTTTCATCATAGGTTTCCATACAAGGAAATATCCCACAAAGCATCCGTAAAATCCCATATTCCATACATTACATCCTAATGCAAGAAGTCCACCATCCGCAAACATCAGACACTGGATTGCTAGAATTGCAATCATTGCAAGGAATGCTGCATGCGGTCCTAAAAGAGCGGTCAGCATCATTCCTCCACACAGATGACCACTGGATCCGGTTCCCGGAATCGTAAAATTTATCATCTGCGCTGCAAACACAAAAGCTCCCATAACACCCATAACAGGAACCTTTTTAGGGTCACTTTCCAATCTGACTTTTTTCACTGAATATAATGTCGCCACTGCAGAAGCTGTATACATCACAGTTCCGACAGCCGGCGATACTAAAGCATCTGCCATATGCATAGTTCTCTCTCCCTTTCCCCTCTCAAATTAAATCACTCACGATTATTAGTATAACATTACGAACCTTAAACTACAATTAAAATAAAAAATCAAAGAATCTGTCAACTTCGACAGATTCTTTGATTTTTATGCTCAATAGCTTTTTTCTATTATTTATTTGTTCTTGAAATTATTCAAAAATAGGTTTTAAACCTTCTGCAAGTTTATCCTTCTGTGCCTGAGCTTCTGCAAGATCTTTTCCTAATGTTGTAAAGTATGTCTTAATCTTCGGCTCAGTTCCGGATGGACGAACAATAACAGTTGCACCACCCTCAAGAGAATAGATCAGTACATTTGCTGCCGGAAGTCCTGTTTCCTCCGGTTTCTGATAATCTGTTGCCTTTACTACTTTGTATCCTGCAATGTCTGCCGGAGGATTCTTACGAAGATCTTCCATAATTCCAGCCATCTTATCCATTCCTGACAGTCCCGGGAACTCAAAGCTGTCTACTTTGTTAAGATAACGTCCATACTCAGCATAAATCTCTTCAAGACGCTGTTTCAGAGATGAGCCAATGCTTCTGTAATATGCTGCCATTTCACAGATCAGCATAGAGCCGATAACAGCATCTTTATCACGTACATATGGTCCTGCAAGATATCCGTAGCTTTCTTCAAATCCGAAAATAAATCTATCTACTTCTCCTGCTGCTTCCAACTGTGCAATCTGGTCACCGATCCATTTAAATCCTGTCAGAACATTTCTCAACTCAACACCGTAATGAGCAGCAATTGCATCTGCAAGAGGTGTGGATACAATTGATTTCACTGCAACTGCATTTTCCGGCATTGTTCCGTTTTCAATACGTCCTGCACAGATATAATCAAGAAGAAGTACTCCTACCTCATTACCGGATACTAATTCATATGTACCATCCGGACACTTCATTGCAATACCTACACGGTCAGCATCCGGGTCTGTTGCCAGCATAAGATCTGCGCCTTCTTTTTGAGCAAGCTCAAGTCCAAGACGAAGAGCCTCAAAAATCTCTGGGTTCGGATACGGACATGTCGGGAAGTTTCCATCTGGATATTTCTGTTCCGGAACGATGGTAACATCATCAATACCAATATCAGAAAGTACTCTCATAACCGGAACAAGTCCTGATCCATTCAGTGGAGAATAAACTAACTTAAGACCGGCTGTTTTACAGATACCCGGACGAACACTGCGAGCCTTAATCGCCTCATAAAGAGCTTCTTTACAATCATCCCCAACATATTCGATGAGACCGGCTTCCATGCCGTCCTCAAAGCTCATGATCTTCGCACCGGTTAAAATGTCTGTATTTTGAATCTCAGCGTATACAATATTTGCTGCTTCATCTGTCATCTGGCATCCATCCGGTCCATAAGCTTTATATCCGTTATATTTTGCCGGATTATGAGACGCTGTGATCATAACACCTGCATTTGCCTCATAATAACGTGTTGCAAAACTTAATGCCGGAACAGGCATAAGTGCATCATAGATCCGAACTTTAATTCCATTTGCTGCCAATACCTTTGCAGCTTCTTTTGCAAATACATCACTATTAATACGGCTGTCATAGCTGATTGCCACTAACTGATTTCCGCCCTGTGTTTTTACCCAGTTAGCAAGTCCCTGTGTAGCCTGACGAACAACATAAATATTCATGCGGTTAGATCCTGCTCCCAACACTCCGCGCAGACCTGCTGTTCCAAATTTTAATGCAACTGCAAAACGTTCCTTAATCTCTTCGTCGTTACCAGCGATAGCTTCAAGCTCTGATGTAAGCGCAGCATCTTCTAACTCAGCTTCACACCAACGTTTGTAATCTTCTAAATACATCTCTTTCACCTTTCCTTATCGTTTTTTACGCAACTAGCATATTATAAATATAATACTCTTTTTGCATCCTGACAAGGATATTTGCAGTTTTTTACAACGTTTTTGTAACCTTTTTCCAGTCTTTTTCTGGTGTGTAATTCTTCGTCATTCCATCATCCTGATACCAGAGATACTCTGCAGGCTCTTCTGAAAACCCAACCCATTCCATATGATTTTCATCAATATCTTTTGTCGTCTTCACATGTTCATCAAGAACTGCTAATGGGAACATATGATTCTTCTTTACAAATATCACAACTTCATCCAGCGCAATATCCACATAATGGTGCCCTTTATCTAAGACTTCACATGTTCTCTCCTCCAGAGACTTCATACGCACCATCATCATTTCTTCAGGAAGATATACATATCGACCTTTCGCATTCTGTGTATACACCGGCGCAATCATAATACTTTCTCCGACCATAAGCTGATCTTCCACTTTAAATGCCTGACGGTCTTCAGGATAATCAAAAGAAATTGGGCGAAAATACATTTCATTGTTTAATACAGCTTTCATATACTCACTGTAAAGGTACGGCAAAAGTCCATAACGGATGCGGATAATATTTCTGAAAGCTTTCGTCTGCTCGAACTGATAAACCTCCTGATATCTCGTACCTGATGCCGCATGATTTCTCATTAGCGGTGTAAAAATTGCAAATTCAAGCCAACGCATCAAAAGGTCCTCTGTCGTATCACTTCCAAAACCACCAATATCAGACCCTGTATACAAAATCCCGCACATATTAAGTGCCGGCATTTGCTGAATACTCAAAAGGAGCTGACTCCACCACGCATGATTATCTCCGGTCCAGATTCCGCCATAACGGTGCATTCCAATATAGGATGAACGGGAAAACAACAATGTTCTTTTCTCAGGCTCTATCTTATCAAATGCCTCCGAAGCTGCCCTTGTCATATTGAATCCATAGAGGTTATGAACTCGATCATGGCGTACTTTTACACCATCCATATCATGGTAAAAGCTTTTATAATCAACGGGATTATTAGATAATCCCACAACCAGATCTCTCATATAGAAAAAAGAATGAATATCTAAATTCTTATCTTTCATCTCCATCAGCTCTTCAAACACTTTTTTAAGATTCTTTTCCGAATAGAAAATCGCAGGCTCATTCATATCATTCCAGAATCCATCGATCCCCTGATCCATCAGCCATTTATATTTGCTGCCAAACCATTCTCTTGCTTTGGAATTCAGCACATCAGGGAAATACACCTTTCCTGGCCACACTGCAGCTACAAAATCTTTTCCGTCCTCATCTTTACAGAAGTAATTCTCCTGTACTCCTTCTTCATATACCGGGTACCCTTCTTCAATTTTCACTCCCGCATCAATGATCGGTACTAGATGAATTCCTTTCTCTTTCATCTCAGACGTGAATTTTTCAAACTCCGGAAACCGCTCTTCGTCTACAGTAAAATCTTTATATCTCTCCATATAATCAATATCAAGATATACTGCATCTAACGGAATATCTTTTCCGTGATGTCCCTCTACCACAGCACGTACTTCATCTTCCGTTTCATAACTCCATCGAGACTGCTGATAACCAAATGCCCACTTTGGAGCCACGTAGCTTTGACCGATCAATTCACGGAACTGTTTTACAATATCCTTTAAACTGTCTCCTTCAATTACATACACGATACAGTCAGCTCCGGCAGTGATCACAAGCTCATCAAGCTTTGTCTGCCCTACATCAAAAATAACCATGCCCGGATCATCCACAAAAAGTCCAAATGTTTTCTTCTCATCTGAAGCATTTTCTCTGTGAAGAATCATAAAGTTATGTGCTCCGTATAAGGAATGCTTATTTTCTGTATGGTTCGGTTCATCTGTTGCATTGCTGATATAGGAAAATCCCCTCTTATTCATCCCTCGAACCTGTTCCCCGAGTCCATATACAACATCATCTTCTTCCATCTTACAGGACAATTTTATCGCAGGCTCTGTCACCTCAAGATTCATCCATAAAAAGTTTTTTTCACTTTCTTTTACATCCATTACGACAGCATCTGTTTTTATCGGCTGTCCAAAACAATATTTATAAATCATTTTTTCATCCTCCGACTCATTTCTTCATTGAGATATTTTCTTCTCTGCATTATACTGCTATTATAAAAGATAAATATAATTAACTCTTGCAAAATAGTTGCTTATTATAACACAATACTGCTTTTTTGGAGGTATCATGAAAAAATTACACTCTCTTGCCCTTGAACAGAAAGAAAATGCAAAACACGGGGAATCCTTTTTCCCTGTACAAAAATATATTACCCTCTTTTCTTCCGATTATCCTACAGTTATAACCCATTGGCACGAAGAAGCAGAGCTTACTCTTATCACATCCGGTGACTGTCTGTATCAGATTGACCTAATCGACTACAAAGTAAAGGAAGGGGACCTTCTGTTCATCCCACCAATGATTCTGCATTCTATTTCACGGGATAATTGTGAGGAAGTCATTTCTGAGACCTACGTATTTCACATGAATTTTCTAGGTGGAAATTCCACAGATATCTGCTCTACCAGATATCTCTTTCCCATCATGAATCAGGAAATAACTGTTCCCTGCCTGATTACACCAGACCATCCGGCCTATTCTTCTCTAAAAAGAATCTTTGAACAGATAGCTGATCTCTACGATAAGACTCCTGTCGGATATGAAATTGCCATAAAATCTTTATTTTTACAGGTGATTTTTTTGCTGCTTCCATATAGCAAAAAAAACGCCGGCTCCGACACCAGACGCTCTTCTGAGAAGCTCAAAAATGTGCTTGATTATATTGAACTTCACTATGCTGAGCCTCTTTCCGTATCGGAACTGGCAAAATTATGTTATTTCAGTGATTATCATTTTATGCGATTTTTCAAAAAACACATGAACATGACCTGCGTAGAGTACATAAACAACCTGCGCCTTGAAAAAGCCGTGGAGCTGTTTGAAAAGGGAAATCTTTCTATATTAGACGTATCCCTGTCTGTAGGCTTCCACAATCTTTCCTATTTTCACAGAGCATTCAAGAAAAAATACAACATGACACCGCGGGAATTCTTAAAAGAATTGGATTTGCGGTAAGAAATCATTCTCCTGCAAGTTCTTATGCTAAAATTGCAGCACCAATCGCTCCCGCATACCTTGCAAGCGGTGTACTTTCAACCGGTGCACCCAATGCTTTTGACAATCTTTCAATAATATATTCATCTTCACACAGTCCGCCTGTAAGAAAATATTTATCATCAGGTACCTGTGCAAGCAATGCTACTACTTTGTTAACTACAGATTCTATAACACCAAATGCAATATCCTCTCTGGATGTTCCTTTTCCGATCAGGCTGATCACTTCTGATTCTGCAAATACCGTACACATGGAACTTATCGTAATTTCCTGTCCATTCCGTGCAAGTGCTGATAATTCCTCAGGTGTAAGCCCAAGACGATTTGTCATGACTTCCAGAAATTTACCGGTTCCGGCAGAACATTTATCATTCATGATAAATTTCATGACACGACCGTTTTTCAGTGATATACCTTTTGTATCCTGTCCTCCGATATCGATTACCGTTCCATTTTCTCCAAATAGGAAATATGCTCCTTTTCCATGACAGGTAATCTCTGTCACCACATCATCTGCATAAGGCACAGAAATTCGTCCATATCCGGTAGCGACATACTTCGCGTTTTCTTTTGTAATTCCTTCTGATTCCAGCATGGCGTAAATTTCATCTGCCACTTTTCTGCTGCTAAATCCAGTATCCAGCAATATTGTCTTTATTATCTCATTATCTTTGATTACCGCTACTTTTGCAGCACTGGAACCAATATCTATCCCAACTTGATACATGATATCCTCCTAAAGAAAAGAGCAAGAAACATCTCCTTGCTCTTTTTAATTCTGTAAAGATTTTATAACATTTCAAGAAACGCTGCAAGTCTTGTTTCTATCTGTCCACTGTCGGTTGTAGAGTAGTCTGTCTCCAGCTTCATATAAGGAATACCCTCTTCTTCGCACATATCTTTCATAAGTGTCGACTCTACATTAAATGTATGGCAAGCCTGAAGTACCATCTCAACAACACCGTCAACATTATATTTTTTACACATCTCTTTCGTGTTTTCAATACGGCCTTCATTTGTTGTCATAACTGAACAGTGGATCTCAAGATAACGATCAGAAATTGCTCTCAGGATATCGTCAGCATTCTCATCTACTAACATCTTCGTTGTACGTTCTCCGCCACAGTCATCAAGACATACGATAACGCCGCCATTTTTTTCGATTGTCATACCGACTTTCTGAATTACACCTGTTGACGGACAACCTGTAAGAAGAATTCTCTTTGCCTTTTCAGAAACCGGTCTTTCACCTGCTTCATATGCGGCCTTTGCAGCATCTACTTTTGCTTTGTAGCTTGCATGCTGGGCATCCACACCAAAATTAAACATTCCCTGAGCAAGAGTTGACATAACTTCTGTTGCCTTAAGGGCCGGTGGGGTCAGACCCTGAAGAGAGTATAATTCAAGCTGTGTTTTTCTGAGTTCATTTCTTTTTCTCGCTGCTTCTCTCAACTTTTCATCGGTAATCTCAATATTATATCTCTTTTCCATGTACTCTTTTAAAAGTTTTACTTCCTCGTACCAGATATCTTTCGCGTAAGCTCTCTTCTGGCTCTGTGGAAGATGAAGTACATAAGTCTCTTTAATATCGTTGAGAAGCTCAAACATCTTTTTCTTTCCGTCGCATGTTGTCTCACCTACGATAAAGTCACAAAAATATGTATATGGACATTTTTCTGTGTAAGCAAATCCATAACTCGATTTGATCAGTGGACATAAATTCTTTGGCAATACTTTTTCTGCATCTGCAATTGGTTCATTGCTTGTTCCACAAAGTCCGACTACTGAAACGCCTGCAGCATCAAAAAGCTCCAATGGTGTATAGGAACAGAACATTCCTACCAGATGTCCTCCATTCTCTACATACTCTTTAACGTGCATAAAACCTGCTTTTCTTGCATCCACAAACTCATCAAATGATTTTGGTAATTCCAATGTTGCCATTTTTAATTCATCCTTTCCGTGCTAATGATTTTACTATTTTTAGTCTAATTCTTAAAGAAACCCAAGTCAAATTTTAAAAATCTATATATGCACGCCTTTATAGTTTATATCTATAAGGATCGGAGCAAATTTATCCCTATTTTTTCTTATGCTCTGCTGATAGTCTGGCCCTCGCCTCTTCTACAGATTCACCCTCTTTTGTCAAAAGCTATCGACAAATTTATCTGCCACTTTATTGAATCCGCTAACTGCGCCTTCCTCTATTTTTTTATATCCACCGACTACTCCCTCTTCAATCTTTTTGTATCCACCTACAACTTCTTCTGCAATTTTTTCATTTGCTTTTACTAATTTTGATTTTGCCATTTTTGATTCTCCTTTTTTCATTTCATTGTTTACGCCCGTAATATACCAACAGATTGTTTTCATAATGTTTGAGTATTGTTTCTGTTTTATTAATAATTCAATTTTCATAAGACAAAAAACCCCTGAAAATTCCTATTTTCCGGAATCTCCAGGGGTTTTATAATTCTTTTGCTCTAAAGGTTTAGTTTCCAGCCATCTGTTTTGCAACTTCTTGAACCTGAGCCTCTTGGACTCAACCCTCAAAAGTGGCTTACTTACTGGCTATTTTCGTGTTTTCCACTAGCAGCTTAATTTAATTTCATTTTAGTTTTACGAAGCTTTTTTTTCGTACAACTTTTTAACTATTTTTCTACTCCCGATACCCGCCTTGTCATTATTTTCGTAAAGGTTTTTATCATTTTCGTAGGATTTATTTTACGAAGGCTTACGAAAACTTCTCTTCGTAAGCAGCCGTCCATCAGGCATTCATTGCAACTTTGAATTTCTCCAATTCATTTCCCATCATCTCTTCTGATACATGTGTGTATATATCAATTGTTGTGGAATAATGAGCATGTCCCATGAGCTGCTGAACAACCTTTGGGGTAATTCCTTTTTCAAAGCATCGACTGCAGAACGTATGTCTCAACGCATGAGGATGAACTTTTTCAAACTCTACCGGAGTTCTGTTTTCAAACACGGCATTGACAGATTCTTCATAATTGATTGCATCCACCACTTTATTGATTTCCTTCTCAGCAACATATCTGCTGATTGGTGATCCCATTGTGGTACAAAAAACTACATCCGCAAGTTCTCCCGTAGAACGGTAACGATCTTTCAGATCTTTTTTCAATTTTTTCTGTTTCTCCCGCTGAATTTTCAGCACTTCTTCAACATCTCCGATAAACGGAATCCTGCGATATGAATTCTGTGTTTTCAAAGTCGTAAGATACTGTTTCTTTTCCCCTTTATTGTAATTACAGGTAAGAGCCTGTGTTACATTGATACATTTGTTTTCAAAATCAACATCAGCCCATTTTAATCCGCCGACCTCACCAACACGAAGTCCCGTATGGAACATCACATAGAACATTTCTTTATACCAGTTGTCTTTCGCAGCTTCCATGAATTTTTCCTGTTCTTCAACCGTCAGGAACCGGCGCTGCACATTTTTGTTTTCCCATGGAACCTGAATATCAAAACAAGGATTAATGTCTATGATTTTGTTGTTTCTTGCTGATTCCATACATTTCGTTACTGTACCAAGTGCTTCTCTGATACTTGAAGCAGCACGTCCTTCAGAATGCAATGTTGTGACTGTATTCTGAATGTGGACATTCATGATTTCCTGGATTCGCATACTTCCGATCAATCTGCCAAATGTATTTCTGTATTTACTCTTCATTGGAAAAATACTTGTTTCCTTAATATAAGGAGCTTTATAATTATCGAACCACTCTTCAAACCACTCATCTAAAGTAAGTTTCTTATATTTCTGACTGATTGTGGCTGATACATTTTCCTTCGCTTCCTTAAATGCAATCTTTAATTTGCTAAGGCTCATATCATACAAATTGATTTTTACACCATCGATTGTTGCCTTTGCTTCATATCTGCCGTCTTTTCTTTGATATAATCCTACACCAAGTTCCTTTCCTTTTAAATCTTTACCCATGTCCATTTCCTTTCCGAAAATGCGACGCCTCGGTATCTGTAAATCTATAATACCATATGTTCGCCGCAAATTCAACACGTTAATTCGCTAAAGTTTATTATGATACTCTTTTTCCTGTCCCACTTATTTTAGTAAGCCACGAATCTAAAATTCTTTTATTTGCATAAAGCCTGTTACCAATGCGAACAGTAAATGGAGAATCTGGTTGATTCAGCAGCTCACGTACTTTGGTATCACCAAGCCCTAAATATGCTCTAAGTTCTTTTACATTCAATAAAGCTTTATCAACAAGCACCTTCTCTGTCATTGTTCTCCCCCTCTCTGATTCCCATTTGTATTTCTACAGCTTTCGTAATCCTAATCATTGCATTTCTACTAATGCTTCCACATTTTTGGATAATACTCTGAACAGCAATACTTGTAATCTGTTCCGCCAGCACCAGGCTATGGCGATTTAGCCCAATCATTTCATGCTGATTCACAAACACATGAGTCGGGAGATATCTCTTTTTATATATCTTCGATGTTATTGGCACTACATTTAAAACCGGGCTGTATGTATTAGCTTTGTTATTACTGATAACCACTACCGGGCGAATTCCAGTCTGCAAAGATGTTCCAGGAGTCTGTTTCATATCTACTATAAGGATGTCTCCTCTTTTAATTTGCATTTTCCATTCCTCCAATCGTATTTCATATTTGTAAAGCATTCCAATATTGGACATTGACTCCACAGGAATACGGCAGAGGCATTCAAAATGAACGCTCTGCCGCATAACCTCTATAGCCAATTTTCGATTATTAAACAGTGCTCGCTCGATTCTATTTATCCTCGATACCCCGAATCGTTTATCCTGCTTACGCAGGCAGGGAATAATAACCTATCTGACTGCATTCGCCAGATCACAACCCATATGCTTACGCATACAGGCTCCGACAGTTCATAGGTTTGCCGGTTACAGACTTTTCACGATCCGCAAGTGTATCGCACCCTATACAGATTATCGCATCATCAACCTGCCAGTTGATTTTCGGTCAGTGCTTATTCGCTCGTCCGATATTCATCAGAGTCATGGCGGCAGTTTCCTTGTGCTTCCTGCATAAGATGTCACGTCAGTTATTACTAGGTATTCAGTTTCCAATGTACTTTTGAGGAGTCCTTAAAACTCTCTCTAATTACTAAATTCAACTGACTTGCCCGGATGCAAAAAAATCTGCTGATTTTTCAAAAAATATTTTCCTGATACATTCTCCGCATCTTGTTTAAAATTGTTTTCAGCTTGTACGCCAGAACCTGCCGGGACACTCCCATAATCCCTGCCAGCTGTACCTGCGTCTTATTCTCAAAATAAATGCTATAAATAATCATCCTTTCTTCTGCATCCAGCTGATTAATAACCTTATGGATATCTCGTCTCTCCACACTGCTGATCACGCTGTCTTCCACATCGCAGCTATAATCCGGGAAATCCTCAATAGAGAATTCATAATCCTGTCCATTCGTCTCGCTGTAAGGAATCTCCCGCAGTCTCCGTTCAACAACCTCACCTTTTTCATTCTTGATTGCGACCTTCCTTGGCTGGCTGCTTCGGTAAAAATTATTCATGGCATAAGCCACTTCCTTTGTGATTTCAATCATCTTTCCATCTACATTTGCGTAGTATTTCCCGTCGTATTTATATGGATGTTCAATATACATATCCGTCCTCCTGAATTTGAAATTTGTTTGCCAGTTTCAAATTCAGAAGGCGGTCCTCTAATCTGGCTCATGCCTGCTCCACCAACTACTGCCAGGTAAAACCTGCAGGTATTGGCTGTAAAATTCAGGCACGAAAAAAAGCCCCAGTAGTCTTTTCTAAACTACCGAGGCTTCCGTCTCTCAAATATAATTCAGTTTTCTATGCCTTCTTTTATCAGCATAACCATTGTATCAGAGCAAAGTTCAGAAAGTGTCCGTTTATAGGGCTTAATAGTTCATTATTCTCATTGGATTGTACACATTTTCAAGGGAAATGTTCACTTCCTCTTTTTCCCTAACAGTTCATCCATTTTTATCTGAAAATCTAAGGATTTTCCATCAGTTCTCCATCCACATACATCTGGAACTTTTCTGGATCATGGACAATATCATAGTCCATTCCCCATTCAACAGGCTTATATTCCACCACCATTACCGGTTCCTGTCCTTCTATCTCATCTTCCCAGAGATATACTCTAAGATTCAGGCTGGTGGCATACCCATAATCTGTAGAGAATCTAACAGACTGAAAAGAATTATCCTTGCATTTTTTGACAAGTAGTTTTGCTAAATCCTCTTTATCTTCAATCTGTTTTCTGTTTACAACAACAGTAAGTGTTTCATCCTGGTTTATTTTCATACTGTTAATGACATCAGGCTCTCCCTCTTTATGTTTCTGCGCACAGCCCGAAACAAGGGCTGCTGCCAATAACAGACATAATAACGTATGCTTTTCCCTCTTCACTTTGATGATCACCTCCAGTCTGCTGTTAAAGTACTTACTGCATAGTTAATTACTTCCTCCGGTGTTGGTCGGTTCCCTTTTATTTTAACCTTGCGCCATTCCGCCTGTACCTTTGGATCCGGGTTATCATATCCGGTATCAATTGCTCTCTGGATTTCCGCATATACCTCTTCCGGAGTGGTATGGAATTTTTCAGCGACCTTCTCAAAAATAGTATTTCTGTTCATTTTATATCTCCTCTTTTTGAATTAGCATTAGTTCTTTAGAACTACTATAGTACAGATAAAAACAAAACAGAATCCCCATTCGTTTGACAAATTGTGACAAAAACCATAAAAAAAGAAGGGCTTTCCGCCCCTCCTCATAAAAATTATTCTGTTAATGCCCTG
>JBJEMB010000094.1:0-3055 GCA_051879455.1 Lachnospiraceae bacterium | reverse complement strand
GGCACACCTTTGTCTTTTCTGAACTGCCAGATTTCATATTCTTTTTCTCCGGCTGTGTAAATACGGTCTTGCCCAGGTGCTTTTTCTGATGAGCGAAGCTGTCTTAAGATTTCCCCAGCCGTCTTTTTGAAGCTGTCTGCTCCCATAAATGCTTCTGTATCAATAGCTATAAAGAAGTGTCCCAGTGGATACGGGATCTTATTTCCTTCCTCATCTTTTCCGGACAGCATTTTAAGGAAGCTTCCTGCCTGCAGTGCGGCAGAAAGAATCTCCACAACTGTCGCATAGCCGTATCCTTTATAACCCGCCAGTTCTTCACCGATTCCTCCAAGAGGTGCAAGTGCTGCCTTCCCACAGTTTAAATCCTTAAGAATCTGCTCGCTGTCAGTCAGTGCGTTGCCATCGCGTCCAATAACCATCCCTTTCGGCGTATCCATGTGATTTCTTGCATAAAACTCAATCTTTCCGCGCTGTGAGATGGATGTTGCACAGTCCAGCACAAATGGAAACGGCTCATCGGTCGGAATTCCAAATGTAATTGGATTCGTTCCAAGCATATTTTCCACACCGAATGTCGGTGCGATGGATGGCCTTGCATTTGTTCCTGTAATTCCAACCATATTATTTTTCGTACACATAGTTGCATAATAGCCTGCAATTCCATAATGCGTAGAATTGCGAACCGCTACCATTCCCATACCATATGTTTTTGCCTTGTCAATGGCAAGCTGCATCGCCTTTTTTCCGATGACCATTCCGATTCCGTTATGTCCGTCTACAACTGCTGTAGTCGGTGTCTCTTTTACAATCTCATATTCCGTTACCGGATTTAATATTCCATCCTTGATCCGGTCAATATAAATGGGTTTAAACCGGTTACATCCGTGGCTCTCAATTCCTCTTCTGTCGCTTTCCAAAAGCACATCCGCACACACCTGAGCATCTTCCGTAGGAACTCCATACTTTTCAAAAACTGCCACCATAAAATCCTCTGCCAGTTTCCAGTCTATAAATGGCCTTGTCTCCTGCATCACCTTTTCCCCCTTTTCTTTTTCATGATACGGCATAAGATTCATACCGTTTTATCTACACAACTTCATTTAAATAAATCTTTGAGAGAGGTATAATTTTCTCCATCTCTCCTTTCATACGCTCAGACATCGTAACCCCATCTTCCTTACACACTTCATCTACTGTCTTTGCACCAAAAAGAAGACTTGCCAGTGCCGCAACTGTCATTGTCCCCTCACTGTTCTCCGGCTTACTGTCCATCAGCATAAGACCGGAAAACTCCGTGCCTGTGATCACAACGACACGATTATTCTCTTCAATGATAGGATCTGTGATCTGAAAGCAGACCGCCATAAGACTTTTTACTTTCATAGCCATGAGCATTCTTCTCACATCTACAATCCGAACCATCATCTTTGGCTTTTCATGCTCCTCTTCAGGTACTGAGATAAGACAATCTGCAATCTCTCCGCCTTTTCGCACAATCATCAGTTTCCCACTGTCGCTCTGATACTCTTTGATCAGTCTTTCATAATAATCTTTCGAACGTTTTGCGTACACCTGAAAACGTTCGGAAAGCCCCGCATTTGCCCACTCTGCTAACCTCTCACAATCTTCTTCGGTTGCCGCGCTCACGGAAACTTCCGAGTCACATATTTCGCCAATCATATTTCTTTCTTCATTATAGTATCTTCTTTCCTGCTCATAAACGGTACGGAAATCATGGGGAAGATAAATACTCTCCGCTGCCGGCATTAAAAATGTAAAGGTCTGTCCTTCCTTATACATATCCCGAAGAGAACGTTTTAAAAGCTCCGCCATATATCCCCGCCTGCGATATTCTTTCTGAGTCGCGACCGCCACAATATAATTTGCATCCTTTTTTGTGCCGTTCACCATAAGCTCATAAGGATTCAGATGGAGCATAGCGCGGATCTCTCCATCCTCTTCTACCACATAGATCTGATTATCCTTTGTCTTTTCCGTATAATAATAATCCACAAAATTTTTACTGTCTTCCGAAAAAATCTCTTCATATAAAAATCTTGTACTGTTATTCTCGCTTTTTTCTAGCTTTCTTATTTCCATCGTTCTTGTATACTCCCTGCTACATTCTTGCAATAGTTCTTACTCAATATCTGTGCGTGGGCATCCGCTGCATCCCGCACATCCATTCGTTCCATCCGGTCCCACTGCATAGCTGTAGTTTGCAATGGTCTCAAGACAAGCGATTGCCTGAGAAGAGATCCCTTCCCCTGTTCCGGTAAATCCAAGCCCTTCCTCCGTTGTCGCCTTAATATTAATCTGATCAACGTCAATCTTTAATGCTTCTGCAACATTTTTTCTCATCTGCTCAATATGGGGAGCCATCTTTGGCCGTTGCGCAATGATTGTGGCATCAATATTTCCAATCACATAAAGCTTTTCATCAATCAGTCGTCCCACATGCTCCAAAAGCTTGATACTGGAAATGCCTTTGTATGCCGGATCCGTATCCGGGAAATGCTTTCCGATATCTCCCAGAGCAGCTGCTCCCAAAAGTGCATCCATAATCGCATGTAAAAGCACATCTGCATCCGAATGACCTAACAAACCTTTCTCATACGGAATCTTCACTCCGCCAAGAATCAAATCTCTGCCTTCTACCAGTTTATGAACATCATAACCCATTCCAATCCGCATAAATCTATCCTCTTTTCTTCTAATATTGTTTTCTGCCTTTGTTTTTTATCATAGCCCAAAAGAAGTCAGATTACAACTATTCTGACTTCTTTTCCTCTCCAGTATAAATATCTAATCCTCAATCTCCTGCTCAAGTTTCTCTTTTTTCTTTTTATAAAAATGTGTCAGTACTGTCAGTACTCCAAAACATACAACCGTAATAAACACAAAAAAGAATACTCCTGCTAAAACTGCGGCTTTCAGTACCCCATACTGATAATAATTCCCGATAATCAATGCTACTGAAAATATTGCAGAACCGATGAGACTGACTGCAAGATTTGCTTTCGGTGTTGCCGGTATTCTGCGATCCCAGATTCCC
>JBJEMB010000093.1:0-3059 GCA_051879455.1 Lachnospiraceae bacterium | reverse complement strand
ATCGGGCAGAGGAGGCGTGGCCGGTGGACATGTTTCCGGCGACGGTGCATGTGGAAACGGTTGTTCTTTTGTCCCAACAGAAACCAGATGACACGATAGAGATCGATCTGGACCTGGATGAACTGGATGCAACCAGTGCTGAGTTAAAGGCTACCTATCAGGAAATCAAGGATTATGTGCTGAAAGAATTTGGCTTGAAGGTTTCAAATTTATATATTTCTCAAATAAAACGGAAATGTGGAATTGAAGTGGGAGAAAATTATATTCTTCCGAAATCGGAAAATTCTAAAGTTCCACAGTGTCCGAAAGAGAAGGAGGATGCTATCCGAGCTGCTCTGAAATATTTTGCGATGATCTAAGGACATTGCCGATTTCAAGGAGGAATAGCACATGAAAAGCACATTTGAAAAAATGGGTGGAACCTACACATTGGGAGCAGACGGAATTTATTATCCGAATCTTGTCAGTACAGATGAAGAGCCGCATTATGGGAAATATGGAATGATGCGGAGAACGTATCTGAAAGAACATCGTCCAGCAATCTATTCACTGTATATGTTGGAAGACAGACTGATAGAACATCTGAATGCAGTGGATGATGAAGCACATGAGAGGGTGGAAGTTCTGGTGCGGAAGATGATGGAGAAACAGGGAATTACTGAAGAGTTGAAGGCTCATGACCAAATGGTACGGGTGGGAGCAGTAAATAACATCCGGAATGCTGCGGAAGAGGTTGTGCTAAAAGAATTAGTGTATGTTTAAAGTGTGGAAAGCTCCCTCGGGGGCTTTTCGCTGTTTATAGAAAATTTTAAGATGTTAAAGTGTAAGGTGGAGGTAAAATTATATGAGAGATGATTTTTCACAAAGAACGAAGGATTTGTTAGCTAATAGAGTTGGATGGAAATGTAGTAATCCTAATTGTAGAAAAGCAACTCGTGGAGCAGGAACAGAAAAAGAGAATATTATAAATATTGGAGTTGCATCTCATATTACAGCAGCTTCTAAAGGCGGACCAAGGTATGATGAGAACATAACGCCTCAAGAAAGAGCATCAGCAGAAAATGGAATATGGCTATGCCAGTCGTGTTCAAAATTAATAGATTCAGATGTGAATAGATATACTGTTGCTAAGTTAAAAAAGTGGAAGGAAATTTCAGAGCAAATGGCAGTTCTTGATTTGGAAGAAGCAACTGTAGAGGAGCAACATGAAGATAAAGAACTTATAAAGTTCTTTGTGCAATGTTTTGATCGACCAGCATTTCAGGATAGAATATATCAAGAAGGAAGAATGGAAGACTTTGATAAGGCTATTGAGGATACTATTATCGCTTTAAATACAGGAGTTCTTAGAACCAGAGATGGAAGTATCTTAAAAATAGTAGAAGGAAAATCGTCTGTTGTAAATATAGAGTGGAAGGAGAAACTTGATACTATTTGTGACATGCTGGTTGCGCTAAGAAAACGATTAAAAATTGCAAAAGACACTGGGGCATATTCATTATATGGAGAAGATGATGTGATGTATTGTTTTTATGACAGAGATTTGGCAATATGGTTTGATTCAACAAGGGAAGAAATATTAAAGATGTTATCTTCAATTTGTGAAGAAATAGGAATACATGGATTATGTTTTCCCAGGAAGCGGTACGAGTGGTAACTGATAATAAGAGATAACTGTTACAAAGGACTTTTTGCAGCAATAAAAAGAAGGATGAGCAGTTTGCATTCCTGCGTGAAAAATATAGAGATGAAATAAACATGTTAGATAGTTTAAACAATAATATGTGAGTATTATTTATTTATTATCCCGGTGCCCTTGTGGTACCGGGATTTTAGAGTAATACATACACGAAGACAATTATAATTCCATATCATGTGATTTTTTCTTAGCTCTGATGGGCTGATTTCGTCGAATTTCCTGTTTCCTTTGATATTCCAGTTCCCATGCACGATGGGAGAAGACATCAGGATCTTCTACGTTGAGGTAATCCACCTCATTGGCAGCAATATCACGGCGGTGATAGTCGTAATGGCTGCCAAAAGTATTTTTTAACCGTTCAATCAGCTTATCACGAAAATCCGGTCGAATCTGTATTCTGGTATCCAGCAATTCGGTAGACTGTTCTGGTTCCGGCCGAAATTTTTCTTCCCGGAAAGCTGTGGCATCTTTTTCAAGCTGCTCCTTAAGAATAGCATCCTGCGAATTCAAGATATCCAGATTTTTGTCCATTTGCTCATATTTCTTGGAAAGATTAGTCATATCTTTATCTGTGGAGCACTGCGCCTGGAATATCAACTGCTCTTTTCGTGATTTCAGTTCTTCGATTTCTTCGGTTACGGTTGTAAGCTGCTGATTTAATTTTATATGCTGGATAGGATTCAGAATACTGGTTTTATCTTTCTGTTCATTCAGTTCTTTCTTTTCAGTAATTTTAGCTTTAAGCTTTTTCTTAACGGTATTGTATTTATTCAGGATAGGATGAAAATGCTGCATCCAGTCATGAATCACGTCTTTTTGCATTTCATTGTGAAGTAAATGATATTGTGTAAAGATCATATGATTCCGGATTGCTTCCATTGTTTCTGCAATTACCGGGATAGATCTTTCTACAGCCTGAGCCAGCTTTGCTACTTGAGTTTTTAGTTCACGGAGCATTTTGTTATCTGCACGAATCTGACGATTGATTTCACATCGGTCGGATATCAGCCCCTTCTTTTCCATGTTCTGAGCAATATAGCCTTCATGTATGGTAGGCTGTTCGGTGATTCCTTGATTCGCAAAGCTTCGATGGTCGATGGAGGCATTTATCTGATTTCGGGCAAGCATTTCATTTACAACATCTGTCCAGTTTGCCCTCCAGATACAGAGTTGTTCATCACTGTTCCCCTTTTCGGAAATAGGATTTTGTCTGCCATACCGGGTACTTTTCGGATGCTTGTCAATGCGTTCATAGCCTTGTTCTTGTGCTGTGGATGGAGTCAGATAGATTTTCTTTTTTCCTGACTTATAGCGGTATTGTTTTTCCCAGCCTTCTTTTTGTGCTTCTCTAAATTCAGAA
>JBJEMB010000092.1:13792-17771 GCA_051879455.1 Lachnospiraceae bacterium | reverse complement strand
ATTTATCATTTCTTTTTCATTCATGTCAATTCCCACTTTCATCACCGTCCCTTATGTATAATAATTATATTATAAGGACTTTTTTCTACAGTGTAAAGCCTTATTAAACTGTCAAAGTACAGGTATTCCCAATTTTTGTGTGATTAAAAACAGATACTGTTTATTTGAATTTCTAGAGTAAAAATATATCCAGCCTAAGAATTTTTACTCTTCAGACTGGATATATCTTTCACATTATCTTTTTTTCTTTTCCTTTGCCAGCAGTGCAGCTCCCAGCGCTCCGGCGTATCTTCCGTTTTCTGTAGGCTCTACGGTCTTTCCTACTTTTGATGAAAGAATCTTTGTAAAATAAGTACTGTGACTTAGCCCACCTGTCAGTATCACTTTATCGGAAAGTGTCTTTCTCTGGCTTAACTGCGCAACTTTAGATGCCACAGAATCCACCACTCCTGCCGCAATATCTTCACGGTTTTTTCCTTCTCCGATATAATTGATGACCTCTGACTCTGCAAACACGGTACAAAGAGAACTGATTGGAAGTACATTCCCCGCTTCCGCCATATCGAAAAGCTCCTGAAGAGTAATTCCAAGGCGATTTGCCATAATCTCCAAAAATTTTCCTGTTCCTGCAGAACATTTATCATTCATCAAAAAGTCCTGTACCATTCCATCTGCAACCAGAATCACTTTTGTATCCTGACCACCTACATCAATGATCGTACAATTATCTCCCGCCATCTGTCTTCCGCCTCTTGCATGGCATGTGATTTCTGTAATGACAAAATCCGCAAAATCTACAGCAATTCTTCCATATCCGGTAGCAGCCACCTTTGTCTCCTCCGACATCACATCCACGCCTTCTTCCAAAAGTTTTTCCTTGATCAGCATGGTAGTCTCTTTACTGCTCCATCCTGTAGGGAGTACAAACTGAAGCTCTTTTTCTCCAATCACAGCAACTTTTGATGCTGTGGAGCCAATATCAATTCCAACGTAATACATGTTCCTACCTCTTCTAACAATATTTATCCCTGTGCGGGTTTAAATCCTTTTCCACTTCAGCAATTTTCAGAATCTCTATCTCATGCTCCTGTATGCACTGCCTGATGGCGTCAAGATCTTCCTCTTTTACCATAAGAGAAATACCGCAGCACTTACTCGCACTTCTGGGGGTCGGGGCAATCACTGCCCAAACCCCCAGTTTTTTTAATTCTTTATAGAGACGCATTCCATTATCGTGGTTAGGGAACAATACATAATGCTGTATCTTCTGCATAACTTTTTCGTTCCTCACAATAGAATATTAGTTATTTAACATTTCCACAAATGCACTGACTCTTGTACGAAGCTGCTGTGCATCACTGTCTGTATAATCTGTCTCGATTCCAAGTACCGGGATTCCTGCTTCTTTCATTGCTCGTTCTACAAAGTAGCCTTCTGTATCGTATAGGTTACAGAATTTCAGGTTCACATCAATGATACCGTCAACTTTGTATTCTTTTGCAAGACGTAAAATGTCATCGATTCTTGCATGGTTCGGTGTGAAGCATGCACAGTTGATATTCATATAGCGCTCAGAAAGAGCCATAATCTGGTCATCAAGTGTCTCTTTTGTCTCATCAACATAGTTCTCAAAATAACGTGTTCCTGTACACATCTCTTCACATACAACAACTGCGCCGCTTGTCTCCACGATGTTGTGAAGTTTCCAGTTCGGGATTGCAAGCGGTGTTCCTGTAAGCATAATACGTTTTGTACCTGCAGGAACTACACTTACACCATCTTTGATACGCTGTTCAAGCTCATCACACAGCTTGTTTGTCATCTGTGTAAATCTTGCCGGATCATCATAGAATGCAATCTGAGAAATCACAAGTGCATCTGTACCACTGATCGGAAGCGTCTCGCTCTTGCGGCATTCATACAGTCTTGCAAGTGCCTTTCTCTTATTGTTAATCAACTTGATACTCTCCGCAAGCTTTTCTGCTGTTACTTTGTTTCCTGTGAATTCTTCTACTTTATCCTTAAGAGCAGCAATTTCCTCAGCCCATGCCTTTACATCTTTTGCACGTTTCATCTGTGGAAGATCCATCACATATACCGGAACATCTTCAGACAGAATTTCCCATGCTTTTTTCTTGCCGTCACAGGTTGTCTCTCCGATGTACATATCCGCAATTCTGAAGAATGGACAGGTACGATCCAGTCTTGCTCCAACAGATGCTTTAATCAGTGGGCAGGTATTTGTCGGAAGAACCTTCTCTCCTCCCGGAACCCAGAACTGGGAACCACCGCAAAGTCCTGTGGCGATTGCATCTGCCGCAAAGATGATTTCATCTGGAACATAAATACAAAATGTTCCAAATACTTTTCCGCCTTTTTTCTGGTGTTCAATGAGCTCAGCCGGCCTGATTCCGTGAATGTCAGCTACAACCATGTTATAGTAATCCATTCCCTCCGGTCTATTCTCCTGTGATAAGAACACATCTCCGAATGCCAGTGGGAGCACTGCACACAACTGATCATGCAGTTCAAGATTCATCCCCAATTCTTCCCACATTTTGCGATTATCAGCCATTTTGATTTTCCTCCTTAGTAATAAATTTTCTCAAAAATATCCTAAGTTTAGGGTATCATCTTTTAGGGCTTTGAACAACGCAATCCACCTTTTTTACTTATTGATTATTATCATAAGCAGGCGTTATTTATAGATTTATTCTATAGTTAAAATATGTTTGATTCCGTTTATGCACTGTTCAACTTCTTCAAATGTATTGCTTGCACCAAAAGCAAATCTGACTGTTCCCTGAGGGAACGTGTGAAGAGACTGGTGTGCCACAGGCGCACAGTGGAGTCCTACCCTCGTCATGACACCGCATTCCTGCTCCAGTTCAAATGCTGCCACAGCATTATCGACTGTCAAAAAGTCCAGTGATACGACTGCCACCCTGTTCTTTACATCTTTTCTTCCAACAATTCTTACCTGCGGGATTTTTTGGACCTCTTTAAGAAAATACTCTGTAAGGCGCATCTTCTTATCATGGATCGTCTCAAGACCTTCCTTCCGGATATAGGAAAGTGATGCATGAAGCCCTATGATACCCGGCAGGTTCATCGTTCCACTCTCATATTTGTCAGGCAGATTTTCTGGCATCAGAAGGGAATCCGACTGGCTTCCGGTTCCTCCTGCAATATACGGTTCCATCTTCTTATCCAACCGCTTCGATATAAGGAAACCTCCGATTCCCTGAGGTCCTAAAAGACCTTTATGTCCTGTAAATGCCAGAAAATCAATATGACATTCTTGCATATCCACCGGAATCGTACCGGCGCTCTGAGCCGTATCTACCGCAAAGAATAACCCATACTCTTCGCAGATATCACCAATCTCATGAATCGGTACAATTGTTCCGCACACATTGGATGCATGGGTCACAACAACAACCTTTGTATTTTTCCTAATCATTTTCCTCAAATCGTCCGGCTCAAGATTTCCTTCTTCATCTACGGGAACAATGTCATATTCTACACCACAAGCTTTCATCTGTTCCAAAGGACGCATAACTGCATTGTGTTCCAGACCGCTGACCAGCACATGATCTCCAGCTTTCAAAAAACCTTTGATAAAATAATTCAGCGAATAAGTAATTCCCGGTGTAAAGATCACATTTCTGGAATCTGCACCATGAAACAGCTCTGTAAGCTGATCTCTTGTATCCAGAACGATACTCTCTACTTCATAGGCGCCTGCGTAATTCCCCCGGTTAATATTAAATGCCCCGTTCTGCAAAAGTTCCGAAATAGCCTCTTTTACTCCCGGAGCCTTTGGCCATGAAGTACTTCCGTTATCAAAATAGATTTTTTCTTCCATACCATTTTTCTCTCCATACATTTAGCTTTGTTTATTCTTCATTGTCATATATTCAAGCACATAACATGCAAATTGTTACTACTGACAGTTTCAGAAAAGAAAAAACAACAA
>JBJEMB010000092.1:0-13692 GCA_051879455.1 Lachnospiraceae bacterium | reverse complement strand
GCACATAACATGCAAATTGTTACTACTGACAGTTTCAGAAAAGAAAAAACAACAAGTCCGATAAGCGCTGTCCCATATAGTAACTTATGGGCTCTTCTAATGTCATCTATCTCTATAGGCCGAAGATTGTCCCCTATGGTCGGTTTTTCATACAGTTTTCCAAAATACCACGCATTTCCTGCCAGCTGAACATTCAGTGCCCCTGCCATGACAGCCTCCGTCTGGGCTGCATTCGGACTTTTATGATTCTTTCGGTCCCTCCGGTAAATACGATAAGCATCTTTATAATCCATTTTTGTTAAAAATGCTGCCGCTATCATAAAACAGGCGGATAACCTTGCCGGGATATAATTCACTACATCGTCAAGCTTTGCCGCCGCCGTTCCAAAATACAGATACTTTTCATTTTTATATCCAACCATGGAATCCATCGTATTTACAGCTTTGTATGTAAATCCCAGGACCGCTCCATCAATCATCATATAAAACATCGGTGCAATGATTCCATCCGAAGTATTCTCGGCCACTGTTTCCACTGCCGCTTTCGTAACACCTTCTTCGGTCAGATCTTTTGTATCACGTCCTACGATCATAGACACTGCCTTTCTTCCGGCAGATAAACCATCCTCTTTCAGTGCCACATAGACTTTTTCACTTTCTGATTTCAGTGATTTTGTTGCCAAAATCTGATAACACATAAAACTTTCTACAAGAAAACCTGCAAAAACATTCCGTCCATACACAAAATACAAAATCCCAAAAGGTACCGCACTGCTTATGACCACAACAATCACAACCAGTAAAACACCACCGATTCTCTCACCTTTTTTCGTTTTCGGCAAACAACCTCTGATAATTCTTTCTGTTACTGTAATGAGATTCCCAATCATTCGCACCGGGTGATACATCCAGTGAGGATCTCCCAGCAAAAGATCCAGAATAAATCCGATGATCAAAGGACCGATCATCTGAAAGTACAAGTTCATATCCTTCACCATTCCCTATCTGAAAATCATAATAACTCCCTTTCGGAACTGCGTATTTTTCCATAATACTCATAATCGTTCCGCCATGCACGATAAAAGCGACATTCTCATCCGTCTCTTTGCACATACCGAGTGCTTTTTCAAAACCGGAAAGACTCCTTTCAGAAAATGCCTCCCTGCTTTCTCCTCCCGGGAACGGCAAAGTTCCACCGCTTGAAATCCACTGCTGATATTCCGGGACACCCGTTAAATCTTCATAGTTTTTATTCTCAAACATTCCGAAATCACATTCCGCAAGCTCCTCGATCACGGTCATCTTCCTGCCGGGATATAGAATCTCTGCCGTTTGAATGCAACGTTTTTTGGGACTTGTAAATATCCTGTCACATTCCGGATATTTTCCGAAAGCCAAGCGCTCTTCTAATAGCTGTATTCCTTCTTTACACAGATTTTCATCCGTGGAGCCAATATATCTCTTCTGCAGATTTCCTTGTGTCATGGAATGTCGTATCAAATAAATCTTCCTGATCATAACTCTTTCCTGTCTTTTTCTTACTTTGCATTCTACTTGATTTTTGTTCCGATACCACACATCACACGGTACACTTCCTCAGCATACGAGGCAAGCTCCGTACAGATTCTTCCTGTCATTTCCCGATATTCCCTTAAATGTTTGTCTGCCGGAACGATTCCATAACCTATCTCATCTGTAACAATGATGATATCCGGATTCTCCTGTATCAGTCTTTCAGGAAGCCGGGTGATATCAGTGTTTTCTAACATTCTCTGCTCAATGTATTTATGAAAATGAAAGATTCCTTCCGCTTGAAAAAGTTCCTGTTTCGTACAGCTTTCTCCATCGATCCAGTGAATCTCTGGATATTTCTTTTTTGCATAATCAAGCTTTCCCTGATATGCACCTCCGATGATCATCTTCATAGTCTATCCCCTCGTATAATATACATCTGATATAAAATGTTGGAATCAAAGGCCCCCAACTATAATATCCGCAAACACTGCTGCCGCTGCTATCAAAAGTTCACACATCTGCAGAAAATATCCAGCCAGGTCTCCAGTGATACCGCCAAAATTTTTTCGTGACATGCGATAATAGTAAAGAAACATCACTCCCGCCGCAATGACAGCGAATGTTCCCTGTACACCAAATCCAAACACCATCCATACGCAAACAAGAACCAGATAACAGAGAAGAACCAATCGCACTGTCCTCTTTCTCGCATTCTCCGAGAAGGTTGCTGCAAGCCCCTTCTCCCTTGCCTGTGGGAAACATACCACAGAGAGTCCGCTCAATGTACGGGACAGCACAAACCCAGAAGCAATGACCCATATACTTTTCTCACTGACAGATGCGTAGATTCCTGTCGCACATAGAAAATAAATCACACAGGAGAGAATCGCAAAGGCACCTGCATGAGGATCTTTTAAAATCTCAAGCTTCTTTTCTTTTGGCTGGTATGAATGGATAGCATCCTGCGTATCCAGAAATCCATCCATATGAATCCCACCGGTCAGAAATACCGGAAGTACCACAAAGAGCACTGTGAATGTCCACGGGGCAACCGGTACATTTTCAAGCAGGCACCACATTTTTAGTTTATAAATCCCAACCATAAGAATCCCAATAACCGCACCTATCCAAGGGAAAAATATCATCGCATACGACATATTTTCCTTTGTCCAGTCACTTTTTGGCATTGGGATCTTACTGTACATGGAAAATGCAATTTTAAAACTGTTCCACATTTTTTTCATCTTACTTCAATGTGACGGGAATCCCGTACACAACCTCCGTTACTGTATCTGCCATGTTCGCCATCTGTCTGTTGACACTTCCGATAATAGAAATATACTGTCTTGTCTCCTCACTGTAATCTTCTACATCAGAAGCAACCTCATTTGTTACGATCACAAGATTTTCCGTCTGAGACGCAATCTTTAAGATACCCCCCATAATCTCATCCTTTACCTTCTCTGGATCACACGTTGTCCCGTCTACAAGAAAAAGTTCATTGGCCGCCAGATTCGAGATACATTCCAGCAGAACCCCCTGGTTCTTCGGAAGTGATAAGTTTTTAAGATCTGTATACCTCTCGATGGTCTCGAATCCTTTTCCTCGTCGAAGCTTATGGTGTCTATTGATCTTTTTTAACGTTTCCTCTCCATATGGCTTCATCGTCGCAATATATAAATACGGACTTCCACTCTTATTTTCTCGTGTAAGAATATTTTCCGCATATTCAGACTTTCCACTGCCACTTCCTCCAGTTATGAGATGTATCATTATTTATCACCCAGTTCTTTATAATCTTCGATCTTATTGTCGGAAAAAGTACTCATTTTATGATATACCTCCACTGCAAGATCAAGCACCGGAAGGAATGCTACAGCCCCTGTCCCTTCCCCGAGACACATGTTGCAAAACAAACTTGCCTCAAGATCCAGCGTTTCCAGAATCATGGTCATGCCTGGTTCTTTAGAACTGTGAGAAGCAATCATATATTCCCGAGCTATAGGACAATATTTTACAGCTGCAAGTGCCGCTGCCGCAGAAATAAATCCATCAATCACAACCGGTACATGATAAATGGCACCTCCAAGGAACACTCCCATAAGTCCCGCAAGGTCAAACCCGCCCACTTTGGAAAGTACATCCAACACATCCTCTTTGTCCGGTCTATGTAGGGCAATCGCCTGGGCAATTACTGATTTTTTCTTTTCCAGTCCTGCACTGGTAAGTCCTGCCCCCCGTCCGGTCATCATGTCCACGCTTTTCTCCAAAAGAACAGAAGCAACCGCACTACTGGTAGTAGTGTTTCCGATTCCCATTTCCCCGGTAGCAATGATCTGATATCCTTCCTCTTTTTTTTCTTTTACAAGGCAGATACCTGTCATCACTGCACGAACGGCTTCTTCTCTTGTCATAGCAGGAACTTTTGCCATATTTTTTGTCCCATAAGCAAACTTGTAGTCCGGAACTTTTGTGTCGGAAGCCATTCCGATATCAATTGGGAAAATATCAACTCCAGCCTTCCTGCACATAAGGGCGGCACTGCTGTTGCAGGTCAGGAAATTTTCCGCAACAATAGCTGTTACTTCCTGCCCGGTCTGCGTCACGCCTTCCTCCACAACTCCATTATCTGCACACATGACAATCAATGCCTTTTTATCAATAGCCACCTCTTCATTCCCGGTGATTCCCGCGATCTTTATAATATGATCTTCCAGTTTACCGAGGCTGTGAAGTGGTTTTGCAATTGAATTCCATTTTTTCTGTGCCCGTTTTTTTGCATCTTCATCCGTCTTACAGATTCCTTCAATTAGTTGTTTTAATTCCTGTTCTAGCTGATTCTCATTCATGTATTTTTCTTATTCCTTTCGGGCGTTTTATTTTTGCACGCTTCCAAAAATGCTTCTGCCACCATAAGATTTCCTGCATAATGAATGTGAGGGTATCCCGCAAACAGAGTATCTGTACTGACCATACAGTCCCATCTCCTCTCAGAGAACGGTTTTTCTGCACAAAAATCTGCTCCGCAGTTTTCAGAATCATAATAGTGAAACTCATGCGCCGGAATCTTACCCACGTCTCTTCCAAACACTTTACCATCACTCAAAGTTACATACCCAAACCTCTTCAATGATGAGGTATGATAGCTTCCACCTGGCAAAAATCCACACATCTCATAACGTGTTCCAGACTCATCCTGAAGATACTGCTGCAAATATTGAAATCCTCCACATTCTGCCATACAGACCAGTCCGCTCTCCAGAGCTTTTTTTATATCTTTTCTCATGCTTTCATTGGAAGCAAGCTCTTTTGCATAGAGTTCCGGGTATCCTCCGTACAATAAAAGTCCATCCAGATTTTCTGGAAGATTTTGGTCATGTACAGGGGAAAAAGACACAATTTCCGCACCCATCTTCTCTATAATTTCAAGATTATCCCGGTAAATAAAACAAAATGCCTCATCCATAGCAACACCGATACGAATGGGATAGCCATTTTTCTTTTCAATTTTGTCTGATTTTCCCTGCATCAGGTCCTTTCTCAGATCAGAAGCTGACTGGGAAAGATCAATCAATCCATCAATATCTATAGTCTTACTTATCCTTTCTCCCAGTTCATCCAGTTTGTTTCTGATTCCTTCAATCTCTCCCGGCATCTTAAGACCCAGGTGTCTGCTTTCCAGTGTAAAATCTTTCATGACCGGAACATAACCATACACTTTGATATTTGTTTCCTGCTCTATTAGTTCTTTCAGCCTTCCATACATCATCGGTGAAATGCGATTCAAGATTACGCCTTCAATATGGCTGTTTTTCGTCTCCTCTGCCCGATAATTCAAAAAACCCTGAATCACCGGAAGGATTGACACGCTGGCTCCTTTTCCGTCTACAATAAGTACTGTCGGGCTGTTCGTAGCATCTGCCACTTCATAAGAGCTTGCCTTGGTGGAAATTCCTCCAAGTCCGTCATAATAGCCCATCACTCCTTCAATCACTGCTATCTCTTTTGCTTCGGCATGAGAAATAAGCAGAGACGCCAAGCTTTCCCTCCCACATAAGAAGGAATCCAGATTAAAACTATCAATTCCAAGCACTTCTCTGTGAAACATAGGATCGATGTAATCCGGACCGCATTTAAAAGCTGCTGTCTTTATGTCTCTTTTTTTCAAAGCGGAAAGAATCCCGCACGTAATCATAGTTTTCCCAGCTCCGCTTGCAGGAGCTGTCAGTAAAATTCTTGGAATATTTGTCATGTTTCCTCTTTCCAATCTTTTTCCCTTTTCATCTAACAATCTTTCAAGACTCGCTCTGCTTGTAAAAGAAATGATAAAAATCGGATTCTGTCCCATCATCATGTGATAATCTCCCACAAGCTTTGACTTTGCCACAGAAAGCTGCACAATTTCCTCTTCTTCGATAAAGAGATTCTCTTTTTCTTTCAGCTCTTTCAGGCAGGAAACTGCCTCTGTCATTGTCTCAAGAGAAATTGCGTTGATCACAATTCTTACTTCTGGATTTTCTTCCACCGACTTCCACAAAATCTCTCTTAAGTTTCCTCTGCTTCCACCAATAAAAACACAATCTGGCTTTGGAAGGCCTTCCATGACTTCCGGTGCAGTTCCGTGCAGCACTGTCAGATTGTCTGTACCAAACTGATATTGATTTTCCCGAATCAATGCGACAGCCTCTTCCTTCACTTCCATTGCATAGACCTGTCCGCGATCTGCCAAAAGTGCCGCTTCTATGGAAACAGATCCGGTACCTGCCCCTACATCATAGACAACAGATTTCCGGTGAATCTGAAGTTTTGAAAGACTGACACTTCTTACTTCTTCTTTCGTCATCGGAACCTTTCCTCTAAGAAAAAGATCATCCTTAAGACCGACACTCACACTCCGGTCTCCACCTTCTGGATTTTCTATATAAAGTACGGCCAGGTCATCGCCTTGATAATCGCTTAGCTTTGTTGCTGGCATACAGTCTATTTCCTCATTCGGATAAGATAAATTCGCCCCAACAGAAACGTTTAAGTTTCCATAGCCATATTTACACATCTTATTCCCAAGTTCTCTAATTCCTTTTGCACTACCTGCCAGTACAATTACTTTCATATGTTCCCGGACAGCTGTTACTATATTTTCTTTTTTTCCATGCATGCTTAAAAGCTTTACATCTTCCCATGAAATGCCAAGCTTTGCACAAAAATATACAACAGAAGAAATTCCTGGATGAAGCGTAATCTCCATCTGTTTTTCTTCCTCTGACGTTTCTTTCAGAGCAGTCAGCAGCTTCTTTGCTCCACTGTAAAAACCAATATCACCGGAAAAGACAACTGCGATTCTCTCATATTCCGGATGCTTACGAATATACTCTGTAATCTCTTCCGTCCGGTAAGACAAAAAGAAATCCTGTCCCGGTAAAGCTACCGCTTTCACCATACGCTCTGCCCCGACAATAAGCTGTGCCTCTTCACATACATTTTTTGCCTCTATCGTAAGAAGATCCTTTGCACCGGTTCCGATTCCCACCAGAGATACTTTTCTTTTTACGCGACTTTCTTCTACTCTTACTCTATCCTCTAAGTCCAACGTCTCACTTAACAGCTGGCACATTTCCTCCAGAGAGTATCCTTGTTCCTCTTTTGGTCTTCCTATCACCACAAGAGATGCTCCTGCCTGCTTCGCCGCCTCATACTTTTCCGGGAATCCCCCGGTTTTTCCGGATTCCTTCGTCACAAGATATGAAATTTCAAACTGCCGCATCATTGCTACATTCATCTCTACGGAAAAAGGCCCCTGCATGCATATCAGATTTCTTCCCACAAATCCCAGTTCTTCACACTTTTTCACTACATCTGTGACCGAGAGGACTCTTGCAAACACTCTCGTCTGATAATTCTCTATTTTTGTATATGCGAAAAGCTCCTTACTTCCGGTAGCTGCAAGGATATTTCCTTTGGTATTCTTTAAAAATTCTACCGCTTCTTCTATATTTTCCACAAAAATACAGTCACTGGCTTCGCTTTTTTCCCGGATGAGACGGTAACAGGAAATGCTTAGTTCCTGACATGCTGAGCGCACATTTTCAGTAACTTCACTGGCATACGGGTGTGTGGCATCCACCACAAGATCCGGTTCATAAACACGCATAAAATCTTTCATCTCGTCTGCATCCATACGCTCATGGGAAATGCTGATATTTTCATTTTCATAATCCTGTATCAGACTTTCCCCATACTGTGTAGCAACACAGACATGAACCGACACTTGTTTTTTTGCCAAATATTCTATGAGCTTTCGCCCCTCTGTTGTACCTGCAAATATAAGAATCCTATGCTGTTTCATATTGAATATCCTCTCGGTGTCACCATTTGGCCGTCAATAACAATCGTCTGACGATTTCCGATAAATACGGTAGAAAACATATCTGTCTTTGTATCTTTCAGCTCTCCCAGCGTCAGAATCGTCATCTCCTGTCCTGTCCTTCCGATATTTCTCACAATCCCGCAGACTGTATCCTCACTTTTATAACGTAAAAGTATCTCACAGGCTCTCTTTAGATAGTCACTTCGTTTTCTGCTGGACGGATTGTAGAGACTAATTGTAAAATCTGCCTCTGCCGCAGCGCACAAACGTTTTTCAATGGTCTCCCATGGTGTCATGAGGTCACTGAGGCTGATAAGACAACAATCATGTCCCAGCGGAGCACCTAATAATGCTCCCCCTGCCAATGCAGCTGTCACGCCAGGTATCACTTCAATCTCTACCTCTGGATAATCTCTTCCGATTTCAAACATAAGTCCTGCCATTCCGTAAATCCCGGCATCTCCACTGCATACCATGGCAGTCTTTTTCCCTTTCTTTGCCTGTTCAAATGCCAGCCGACACCTTTCAATTTCCTGTCGCATAGGTGTTGTGAGATATTCTTTTTCCGGAAAATGTTCCTTCAACAGATCCACATATACAGTATATCCCACAATAATCTCACAGCATCTGATTGTCTCTGCCGCTTTCACGGTCATCTGTTCGTAGGCCCCAGGCCCAATTCCAATTACATATAATTTATTCAAAACTTACACTCCATCTCTTCACTGCTGCTGCCACTGTAACTCCGTCTTTTGCCTGCTTACGAATCAGCAGGCTCCCTCCTTCACTGGCACACACAGCGCTTCTTTCACACACGTTATCCACGCCTGTTGTCTGCTCTACAAACGCAGAGGCGCAGAAAACACCTTCTGTATTTTTTAATGTTTTTGCATCATAGGTTACAAATTTTATATTAAGTTTCCTGCAAAATGCGAGGATACCCTCTTCCTCTTTTTTTAAGTCGATGCTTGCTGCCGCACATACACTTTCACAAAACACATCTGCATTCCTAAACACATCACATACTTGTTTTTCAATCGAAGACTCTTTTCTCTCTTTTCGACATCCAATACCAAGCACTACTGCCCTGGGAATCAGATACAATACATCCCCCCACAGTTTCTTTTTTTGTACTCCGATGACAATATCCGGCTTTTCTCCCAAATCTTCTGTCCAGAGACATACATCATCTGGAATCTTGCCCCTTATCTCACAACAGGTATCTTCAATATAAACAAGGATTCGCTCACCTCGAAGAATTTTTGCCGAAATTTCTTTTGCCTTCTTCATATCCGAAATTATCAGATTATTTTTTCCGGCAAATACATCCACTGCCCACTTCTCATTGATATCTGTAGCTGTTGTGATGACTGCAATAGCCCCTGTTTTCTCACTCACTTCTTTTGCCAGCTCATTGGCACCGCCCAGATGTCCGGACAGAATCGGAATACAATAATTCCCCTGTTCGTCTATCACCAGTACCGCCGGATCTTCCACTTTCGTCTTTACAAAAGGCGCAATAGCTCGGACTGCAATCCCCGTCGCTCCGACAAAAATGATTGCATCCTGCAACTGAAACTGTTCTTTTGTCCACTCTGACAGAGACCCTTTCACAGAATCATCTGCATGCTTATATTTTTTTGCAACTACAATCTCATATCCCTCCGAAGCGAGTGCATGATTAATCTTTTCTGCCAGCTCACTTCCCCGAACGGTAAAACTGATGACCGCAATTTTTTTCATATCGATTCGCATCCTCTACTTCAAATCTTCTTTATCAGATCCTTTCCGATACTCTGTGGTAAAGGACGGATCATAAAGTTTCGACCTTTCATAATGACTGTGAAGAACAACATCCCCTACAAGAATCAGTGCAGTCTTTGTAATGTTATGTTCCTTTGCTGTCCTGGCAAGTGTTCCTACTGTACACACATAGGTTTCTTCCTCAGGCCATGTGGCTTTATACACAATTGCCGCAGGCGTATCCTTTTTATATCCTCCCAAAAGAAGTTCTTCTGTCGCTTTATCTAAAAGCCCTGTGCTTAAGAACAGCACCATTGTAGAGCCATGTTTTGCATAGGATGCTATACTTTCCTTCTCGGGTACAGGCGTTCTCCCCGCCATTCTTGTGATAACCACACTCTGACTCACATTCGGAAGTGTGTACTCCAGATTCAGAGCTGCCGCTGCCCCACAGAAAGAACTGACTCCCGGGCAGGAATCATAAGCAATCCCCTTTTTATCCAGAAGATCCATCTGTTCCCTGACTGCTCCGTAGAGGCAGGGATCTCCTGTATGGAGTCGAACTGTCATAATCCCTTTTTCTTCTGACCGTTCCATCACTTCCATCACTTCTTCTAAAGTCATCTTCGCACTGTTATGAATCTCGCAGTTTTCTTTTGCCATAGAAAGAAGTTCCGGATTTACCAGTGACCCCGCATAAATGATCACATCCGCTTCACGGAGAAACTTCTGCCCACGGACCGTGATAAGATCCGGTGCCCCAGGTCCTGCTCCTACAAAATGTACCATTTCTATTACTCCCTGTTCATCATTTTAATAAAGTGTTCGATAGATTTCTTCCATCTGTTTTGCATCAAATTTTACATAACTCTGATTTAAAAGTCTCTGTTGACTTTCTTCCACACTCTTTGCAAAACTTACGATTTCTTCTTCTTTCATGCCATACTCACGAAGCTTCTTTCTGGATATGATCTTATCCAGCAGCTTTTCAAGCTCTGAATAGACATTTGTTTCATCGCAGTCCATAAGTCCGGCAAGAAAATGATTCAGTTTTTTTATTTTTCCTTCTGGCAAAAGTCTCTGATAAACTGCAAATACAGCCGTCAGAAACTGATAATTCGCCTCACCGTGTGTCACATGATACACACCGCTGAGAGGATATGACATAGCATGAACAGCGCCGGTTCCTGCATTGCCAAATGCCACTCCTGCAAGATTGCTGGCAACAAGAAAATCTTCCAGAAGTTCCATCCGATAATCTTCTCCCTTTTCTATGATCTTTCGAAATCCTCCGATGATCATTTCCATTGCCTTCATACTAAACATTTCTGTGTACAAATTTGCCCTCGGAGATACATATGATTCAATTGCGTGAATAAATGCATCAATTGCACTGGTCGCAAAGAATCCATATGGAAGCTTACTGAGAAGTTCCGGAATAAGCACGGCCTCATCTGCATAGATCTCATCAACCGCAAGTCCAAGCTTACTGTGAATACTTGTAAGCTCTGTAATGGACACGTTAGAAACCTCTGATCCTGCCCCGCAGGTCGTCGGAACTGCAATCAATTCATGAACTTTCTTTAACGGAACTTCTCTCTTAAAGATCTGTTCTGTATTATAGTTTCCATCAAGCACCAAAATCTTCGCCATATCAATGACTGCACCACCACCAATGGCAATAATCCTCTCACAGTCCGTTTTTCTGAAATCCTCAAGGAGCGCATTGATCATAAGATCTGTAGGCTCTCCCGCACCATATTTACTTTTATATTCCACATGTGCCGGAAGAGAAAGAGGCGCAAAATATGCTTCATAAATACTTTTGCTTGCAAGGATAAAATCCTTCTCTCCAATACCATATTCTTTTACAAATTCCTCCGCCTTATCGAACTCCTGAATCTTTGTCCTCTGCTGAAATAATTTCATCTTCTATTCCTCCGTCTCTTTCGTAATCATCAATGTATAATAACCTGCATCATCCGGAATGGCATCCGCACCATGAAAAATACGTTCCTTTTCCATTCCACAGTTCTCTATCATATATATATCGTCTTTACAATCTTTCAAATGTTCTTTTACCTGACCAATCTTTTTCCCTGCTTTCATAAATATCTTTGTACCGGAAAGTTTAAGACTTTCCTCTATCTGATAGGATGCAGGAATAATATGAATCTGCTCAGCTTTCTCTGCAAGACTCATATCAAGCTTTGCCGCCGCTGCACAAAAGGATGGGATTCCGCTTACGATTTCTCCCTCATATCCTTCTTTTTCTATCTCTTTATGGAGATACATATAAGTGGAGTAAACGGTGGGATCACCGAGTGTCAAAAACGCAATTGTCTTTCCAGAATCCAGTTCACTCTTTAGCTTCTCAACACCGGCATCATGACTTTCCCGTAAAACCTTAGGGTCTTTTGTCATAGGCATATAAATTCCTAAAAGCTGTTTCTCTCCAATCTCAGGAAAGGCTTTCTCTGCGATTCCATAAGCGACTGTCTCTTTCGGCTCCTTTCCCGGTACAGCGATCACATCACACTGCTTTATGACTCTCAAAGCCTTCAGAGTCAGAAGTTCCGGATCACCCGGTCCCACACCGACACCGTAAAGTTTTCCTCTCTTTTTTTCTCTCTCCATAATATGTCTTATTCCTTCCTGTCCCTACTAGATTCCATGATGATATCTGCAAGACTTGTCTTTCCTAATATTCCATAGACTTTTGAAAATGTCATTGCCCCTATTCTCATCTCGCCTTCTGCACGGTAAGACAAATACTGCTCTATCTTATTCATGACCTGAGCCATGATCATTCTTCTCTCATCATCCGTACATTTTTCAAATACATCATCTACTGTCACACAGTCAAAAAAACTTTTACATATTCTCTCCGAAAGTCCGGCTCTAAGGGCTGCCGCAGCAAGAAGCTCCATCCTACAGTCTGCCCATTTTGAATGTGTATTCATAATACCTCCGGACACTTTCACAAGTTTTCCGATATGTCCCACAAGCAAAAATTCTCTGCAGCCAAGCTCTCTTGCCATATCGATGGACTGCCCGATATAGTTACTGCACTTTATTGTCTGTTCTTCTGTAATTCCGTATTCTTCCATAAGAAATTCCAGTCCGTAATTTCCCGGAGTGACAACTAAGATTTTCTTTTCATTCTCCAGTGCAGAGAGCTTTACTTTCATATCCAGATATATGGTGTCAATAAGCGCCTGTTCACTCATCGGTTCTACAATGCCACTGGTGCCAAGAATCGAAATCCCTCCTTCGATTCCCAGCCTCGGATTGAAGGTTTTCTTTGCAAGACATTCTCCTTCCGGCACAGAAATCTCTACACAGATTCCACCGCCATATCCAACTTCCTCCCAGGCTGATTCCACTTCCCTTTTGATCATCTGTCTTGGAACATGATTAATTGCCGCCTCGCCTACCGGCTGGTCAAGTCCCGGTTTTGTTACAACCCCGATGCCTGCTCCGCCTGTGATCGTAATGCACTGTTCTTTTGTTTTTGTCACTTTACTGTAGACCAACACACCATCTGTAATATCCGGATCATCACCGCTATCCTTTTTCACAGCACAGGACACAGAAACCGGCATATCTCTGTTCTCAATTTCTTCATATGTGATCTTAAGGTCCTCTATCTCAAGATTCAGTTTTTTACCTTTTGGGAGTTCTACCTGAATAGGTGATACCTCTTTTTCATCTCGGATACCAAGAAGAATCTGCACTGCAGCTTTCGTAGCCGCCTGAGCACATGTCCCTGTAGTGTATCCCTGCCTTAATTCCTGCTTCATTTTTTTCTTCTCCATCGAGATAAATCTATGTCCATTTTATCGACTTACTATGAGGATGTCAAATAATTAGGAAAATCCAACAAAAAGCATCATGAAATTCAAGACTCGCTCGCCCCTGAAACAAAATGTCAATAGTTTTTCATCACTTTTCCTTTGCCAGCCTCAAAATCCTTAAGCAGCCCTCAGAACTGCATTTATCAGTTTCTTGTAACTTTTCTTTTACTCCGTTTACTTTCTGCCTTGAAATGGATATAATAGAATTAACCT
>JBJEMB010000091.1:0-3103 GCA_051879455.1 Lachnospiraceae bacterium | reverse complement strand
GGGATGTGAATGCCGCAATCAATATCAGAGAAGAAGGAAAAAGAATGATGTGTGCATAACAGCACTGGAAGGATGCCCGTATCCGGGCAAAAGAACCGTGGGACACACGGGGATAGCTTATTGATACTTGCCCCATAAGGGGCATTGAGTAAGAAGCCCCTACTTCAAAGCCATAGGGCTTAAGTGGTGGGAGCATGTCACGTGACGGCAGAGTATAAAGCATGTATTACCTTCGTATGATTTGCCTCATAGCTTTTTTGTGGTTCTAAAGACATTGTTTATAGTTTTGTTCTGTGATATAATTCGCCTATGGGAAACCAAAGAGCCGGGCGGCTTACCCTCTTTTTGTTGGAGGGGCTAACCCTCCAGATAAAAGAAAGGAGGGCGTTGCCGATGTATGTTACATACTCTGATTTGATTCAGATTGGAATATTCATTGTTGCCCTTGTTGGATTGTGTTATACAGTTTTCAAGGGAAAACGAAAATAGCCGCCATTACTGCGAATAATGACGGCTGACCTTATAAAAGGTTGATGCTTTAGTGTTCGGGGTAAGCCGCTTCTTTGGCTTCCCTTTTCTATATACAATATAGCATATTTTATTATTTTGTTCAAGGCGATTTTTTAACCCAGAATTTAATGGACAGAGGATATCCAAAAGAGTTCTGTGCAGAGATTGCCTATAAAAATATGAATACAGATTCCACTGCCACTCGGATGCTTGGGTATTTATACCGGGTGAGCAATCCCCCAGGTTGAGGATCTGGTGGATGAGATGCTTGCAATCTTAAGTGACAGGGACGCGATTATCCAGAAAAAAGAAATAGAACATACTCAGGCTGTGCTCAATGAGATTTGCAGAAAAGAATGCAAGAAGTTTCTTAACTGTTGGTTAAAATTTCTCCCTGTAAGTTAACATTTGATCAATTGTAATGATAGAGAACAGATAGTAAGATAAAATAAACAAAAGCTTTTGTATCTTGAATAAAGGAGACGATACTATGCCGATGAATATTGTAATACAGGAAAAACGTAAGGAGTTAGGGTTAACACAAGAGCAGATAGCGGAATATCTAAATGTTTCAACGCCTGCTGTCAGTAAGTGGGAAAAAGGTATAACAAGCCCAGATATATCGATTCTTCCCCAACTTGCCCGCTTTTTGAAAATTGATTTGAACACGTTGTTTTGCTTTAACGAAGATATGACTGAGTCAGAGATTAATTATTTCTGTCGGGAGGTTGCGGAGATTGTACAGACAGAAGGCTTCGTTGCAGGTTTCGAGACTGCAGCAGCAAAGTTGCATGAGTATCCGCATAATGAGACTTTATTGCACTATATGGCAGTTCAGATTGACGGGCATTTGATGATGTCGGGAATGGATGATACAGAAAAAGAACCATATGAGGTGGAGATTATTTCTTGGTATAGCAAACTGGCAGAGAGTACGGATGATAAGATAAGTAATAGTGCAAAATTTATGCTGGCAAGCAGATATCTCCATTCTGATGATTATGAAAAGGCGCAGGAAATTTTGGATTCGATGCCCAGTAAAGAAGATATTATCAGCAGCATGGCTGATAAGTTAATGCTTCAGGTATCTATTTATCAGAAGCAGGGTAAAGCAGAACAGGCAGTTAAGGAATTACAGTACGCTTTACTCACAGCAGTTCAAAAAGTCCAAATGATTTTGAACAAGTTAGTTGATGCAGAGCTGTGTGCTAAAAACTATGAAAATGCAAGAATTATTGCCGAGAAATCTGCTCAAGTGACAGCGCTGTTTGATTTATGGGAGTATTCTTCCTTTGTCGCTCCATTACAGGTTGCAATGGCAGAAGAAAATTCCGACACTTGTATTGCATCACTGAGAAAGCTGCTTACCTTGGTAACAGAACCGTGGGATACAACAGCTTCTCCGCTGTTTTACCGCATACAATCATCTGCAGATTTATCACAAATGCTACCCGTACTACTTTCCGAAATGGAAAAGAATTCGGAATATGAATTTCTCAGAGAAAATGAGAATTTCCAAGAACTTATTAATGAATATAAGGCAAAATTGAAATGATACCCAGAGAAGGGGGTTTTTCATACGCCATATTGAGAATATACAGAATGTGTCTGCCCAATGAGGAAGGTTGGTCATACATCAGATTATGAATTCTAGAGAGGAGTCTGCCGGAAAATCGATTATGGTCATACACCATGAGGAGAAACAAGTTAAGGAATCTACCCAGAAGCCTGCGGTGGTCATACATCATGAGGAGAAACAAGTCAGGGAGTCTGCCCAGAAGATCGCGGTGGTTATACACCAAAGGGGAAAGCAGGTTAGGGAATCTGCCCAGAAGCCTGCAGTGGTTATACACCATGAGAAGAAACAAGTCAAGGAGTCTGCCTAGATGTCTTAAAAGTTCATACACCAATATAAAAATAGGCGAATGTGTCTGCAAGATACAAAGAAAAAGTAGAAGGGAGAAAACTTGTTTTGTAAAATTGACGAATTCATTAATTCATGGCACTATTAATTTACTGGAAAGGTGAATGCTTTTATTCGGAGAGAGATAGATTAAAGAATAAAGAAAAGAGGAAGCTATGCAGACAAGACAGGAAGCCATCAAATATTGCCATTCATTTCAAGATGTATATGAAGACTATCCTTTTCATGATGATAACTGGTGTGTCATGCGTCATAAAGGAAATAAAAAGACGTTTGCGCTCATTTATGATAGAGATGAATATGTATGGATAAATGTAAAGTGTGATCCGGAGTGGAGAGATTTTTGGAGAAATGCTTTTGAATCTGTTGTACCGGCATATCATATGAACAAGACACATTGGAATTCTATTATCCTGGATGGTTCTGTTCCGGATAAAGATATCAGGCGGATGATCGGGGAAAGTTATGATCTGACGAAAGGAAAGAAAAAATGAGGATATTAGTAGATGCGGATGCCTGTCCTGTGGTGTCTGCCGTAGAAAAAACAGCAGAGAAATATGAAATCCCGGTTATTCTCTTATGTGATACAAATCATATTTTATATTCGGATTACAGTGAAGTGATTACTGTGGGAGCCGGTGCTGATGCAGTAGATTTTAAACTGGTCAG
>JBJEMB010000090.1:12647-17881 GCA_051879455.1 Lachnospiraceae bacterium | reverse complement strand
AAGCAAAATAAAAGGAGGAACTATTATGAAAAAAAGATTATTATCTTTACTTCTCGTAGGTGGTCTTACAGCATCTCTGTTAGTTGGATGTGGCAGCAGTGATGATTCCTCTGATGCATCATCTGATGAATCAGGAAAAGGATCTGTTTACTACCTCAACTTCAAGCCAGAACAGGATCAGCAGTGGCAGGATCTTGCAAAGGTTTATACTGATGAGACAGGTGTTGATGTTACAGTAGTAACAGCTGCTTCCGGTGAGTATGAAACTACTCTGATGAGTGAAATGGGTAAGAGCAGCGCTCCTACACTTTTCCAGGTAAATGGACCTGTTGGTCTCGCAAACTGGAAGGATTATTGCTATGATCTTTCTGGAAGCGATATTTACGGGGAACTTACAAGTGACAGCTATGCATTGAAAGATGGAGACAAAGTAGACGGTATCGCATACGTTATCGAATCTTATGGTCTTATTGTTAACAAGACATTACTTGACAAAGCAGGATATTCTATTGATGACATTCAGTCATTTGATGATCTTAAGAAAGTTGCAGAAGATATTACAAAACGTTCAGATGAACTTGGATTTGCAGCATTTACATCTGCTGGTATGGATGGATCTTCTGACTGGAGATTTAAGACACATCTTGCAAACCTTCCAATTTACTTTGAGTATCAGGAAGATGGAATTGATTCTACAGATGCTATTAAAGGTACATACTTAGATAACTACCGTGCTATGTGGGATCTCTACATCAATAACAGCACTTGCGATGCTAAAGATCTTGCAGCTAAGACAGGTGATGACTCCCGTAATGAGTTCCTTGCAGGTGAGGCAGTATTCTTCCAGAATGGTTCCTGGGAATATGCTAACCTTGTAGGTGATGATATGTTTACAGATGATGATCTTGCAATGATTCCGATTTACATTGGAGCCGGCGATGAAGCTAATCAGGGACTGTGTACAGGTACAGAGAACTACTGGTGTGTAAACAGTCAGGCAAGTGAAGAAGACATTCAGGCAACACTTGATTTCATTAACTGGTGTGTAACTTCTGAAGAAGGAACAAAAGCAATGGCTGAAGATATGGGATTTGTAATTCCGTTCAAGGGTGCTCAGGAATCTCAGAATCTGTTTGTAAAACAGGATGCAGAACTGACAGCAGCAGGAAAGACACCTGTATCATGGAACTTTACAACAATGCCATCTGAAGAGTGGAAAAATGGTGTAGGTTCTGCTCTTACTGCATACGCAGCAGATCAGTCAGATGCTAACTGGGATGGAGTTGTATCCGCTTTTGTTGATGGATGGGCTACAGAATATGAACTTGCTAATCAATAAAGATTAGTTAGAGAATAATTAAAAAAACTTGTTTCATAGTGTTATAGTTTTGGAAAAGGGACAGGCAGAAATCCTGCCTGTCCCTTTTTGAGTCTTAGAAAGGGGCTTTTTATGGAAAAAGCATTAAAACGGTATTCGCCTATTTTTGTATTACCTACTTTTGCTGCATTCATAATCGGATTTATCATACCTTTTATAGAGGGTCTGTATCTTTCATTTTGCCAGTTTACAACAGTAAGTAATGCTAAATGGGTGGGAATATCCAATTATATTAACGCATTAAAAGATACATCATTTACAGATGCATTCGGATTCACAGTAGCATTTGCAGTTGTATCAATCATCTTAATTAATGTGTTTGGATTTGGGCTTGCTCTTTTGTTGACAAAAGGATTGAAGGGAACAAATATTTTCCGTACTGTATTTTTTATGCCAAATCTGATCGGTGGTATTGTTCTTGGTTATATCTGGCAGATTTTGATTAACTGTGTACTTACTATTGTTGGACAGCCGTTGTTGGCGTTAAATAGTACAGCGGGATACTGGGGACTGATTATCCTGATGTGCTGGCAGCAGATTGGATATATGATGATTATTTACATTTCTGGTTTACAGAATGTATCGGAAGATCTGATTGAAGCTGCAAAAATTGATGGAGCAACAGCCAGACAGATTTTGTGGAAGATAAAGATTCCAATGGTTATGCCGTCCATCACAATTTGTGTATTCCTGACACTTACAAATTCATTTAAGTTATTTGATCAGAACCTTGCTCTTACTGGTGGAGAGCCGAATCACACAACAGAAATGTTTGCTCTTAATATCTACCAGACCTTCTATGCCCGTGCAGGTATGCAGTGGAAAGGTCTTGGTCAGGCAAAGGCAATTATTTTCTGTATCATAGTAGTTGCAATATCTATGTTCCAGCTTAGAGCGACTCGTTCAAAGGAGGTGCAGCAGTAATGGAAAAGAAGAAATTTAGTGATAAAATATGGGTAGTATTACTGACGCTTGTTGCACTTTTATATGTGTATCCGATCGTAATGATTTTGATGAACTCATTAAAGCAGGAAAGAGCAATCAGCACCGGATCAGTATTTAAATTACCGACAGGAGGAACTTTTGCCGGTATTGCTAACTATGTAGATGCGATTACATCAAAAGGATTTTTGAACAGTCTGGGATTCAGTTTGTTTATCACCCTGACTTCTGTTGCGGCCATTTTGATCTGCTGTTCTATGTGTGCATGGTATATTACACGTGTGCAGAGTGTTTTTACAAAAGCTCTGTATTTCATGTTTGTATTATCACAGGTTGTACCGTTCCAGACAGTTATGTTCACATTGTCTCAGACAGCTGATTCTTTGAAACTGAATACTCCGTGGAATATCTGGATTGTTTATCTGGGATTTGGTTCCGGTTTGGCGGTATTTATGTTTACGGGCTTTATGAAATCTGTTCCGATTGAAATTGAAGAAGCAGCTATGATTGATGGATGTAATCCGTTGCAGACTTATTTTATGGTTGTAATGCCGATTTTAAAACCTACAATGATCTCTGTAGGTATTCTGGAAGCGATGTGGGTATGGAATGACTATTTGCTCCCGACTTTGGTTCTGGATATCAAGAAGTATAAAACAATTCCAATGCTGATCCAGTACTTCAGAGGAAGCTACGGAAAAGTAGAGATGGGACCTATGATGGCAAGTATTATGCTTACAGTTATTCCAATCATTATTGTATATCTTGCAGGTCAGAAACATATTATAAAAGGTGTTGCTGCAGGAGCCGTTAAAGGTTAGAAGATTGAAAATCTGTTTTGTATCAAGAAGAGCCCTGCTGTATCTGGAGATTCAGATGCAGCAGGGCTCTTGATATATTAATATTAATGATTACGGGAATGTTTCCCTATGTGGTAGTCTCTTTTTAAAGCATCCATGATGTATCTTGCTGCGGCGTCCACAATGATAAATCCAAATGCAATGGCCAGACATGTGGAAAGAAGAACCAGTGTTTCGCTAAAAGCCATGTCAACGTTTCTGCTCACACATCCATACATCATATAATACAGGTTAGGACCAGGTATCAACGGAAATACCGAAGCTGTCAGGAAAATAGTGGATGGTGCTTTATTAATTCTCGACATAATAAATGCATAAAATGCTACAAAGACGGATGCAACTAATGTTGCCAGGAAGTTGCTTGGTCTAAGGTAAAATACCAGAACATAAATGCCCCAGGTGAAGAATGCACCAACACTGGAGTACAATACCTGTCTTCCTCTGATCTTGAACCACAGAGCAAATCCGCTACATGCAATCGTACATGAAATAAGCTGAATCGGAACACTGTGATTTAAAATAAAGCCTTCTGAAGATACTCCGTCTAACAGAAGCATAGCAAGAGCAATTCCGAATGCGATTCCCGCAGCGCCAAGAAAGGAATTCATGATATTTAAGAATCCGGATATAAAATCTCTCTGTAAAAGATCCCGTATTCCGTTTGTTGTACCAAGAGCACTGATAAGAAGCATTACAATTCCGATCATAATACGCTCAGGATGACTTCCGATTCCCATTCGCACTAATTCGATAATGATCACTTCTGAGAGAAATGACAGAATCATATTGTATACCATTAGATTATTCTCGCGTTTGCTCAGCCAATTACCGACAACAACAATCATTAATGATACGAGAACTGCAACAACTGCATCCATAAAGTTGCATCCGAAGAAAACTGCAAATCCGGTACCGCCCATGATACCGGCAAAATATTTGACTGCCGGATGCTGTTCTTTTCTGCTCATAGTTTCAAGATATTTTTCTCTCAGCTTTTTTTCGTCAGGCTTGTTTTGACAGACGTAGCGTGAAAGATTGTTTAAATAATCCAGACGGTCAAAATTGATATCTGTCGACTCAATATGGCGAATCTGAGTGATAATTTCGCCCTCAGGTGTCTCTACGGTAATTTGAATATTACTTGGGATGACAAATACATCATAACGTTTAAAACCGTAGCTTTTACACATTCTGTATAGGCTGTCTTCCAGTCGAAAATTTTCTGCGCCACTTTGCAGCATAGACTCTCCGACGTCAAGAATGCCTTGTACGATTCTTTTATAATCCATAGATTTCCTCCCATAATGTTATATAATAATGTGTCAATAAAATGGTAGCATATGAATCATATCATTGTTTTTTTAAAAGTCAATCAATTTTTTTCAAAAAATTTGTATGATAATATTATAACAATTAAGTTAAAGTTAAAACGTTTCCAAAAACGAAAAAGAATGTGGAGTGTAAAAGGAAAAAGTTTGTGCATGTTGACCATTAAGAGTAAGAAAATGAAATTGTTTTTTATATATTTAAAGTAAAAAAATTGTATATATTAATGAAAATATCAAAAAATATTGTTAAAATAAATAAAAAATAGTATAATTTAATACAAATAAAATGCTTAACTATTTTTTTGAAACAAAATGAAAACGTTTCCAAAAAGAAACACAAAGTAGCTTAAATACATATGGTTTTAGGAGAAACGAGAGGGAAAGTGTTATGACGATAAAAGATATTGCCCGCGAAGCGGGGTATTCTGTAGGAACCGTCTCACGAGTGTTGAATAATTCTCCGGATGTTTCAGACAAGGCACGTAAAAAGATCCTGGATGTAGTCGATAAGTATCATTTTAAGCTGAATAGCAATGCAAAACATCTGAAAATGCAAAGCAAAGATGGAATAGCAATTATTATTAAAGGTACACAAAACATGCTTTTTGCAACGATTGTTGAGCAGATGCAAGGGCTGATCAGACAAAAAGACTATTCCTGTATGGTTTATTATCTTGATGAGGATGATAATGAATTAGAGCAGGCTATTCAGATCTGCCGCGAGAG
>JBJEMB010000090.1:0-12547 GCA_051879455.1 Lachnospiraceae bacterium | reverse complement strand
CAGTATGAGGCGGCACGATTTTCTATATCAGAAGGGTATTACGCAATGGGACGTTTATTAGATAAGATGCCTGATCTCACAGCTGTGTTTGCAATGTCAGATGTCATGGCTGTCGGTGCAATACGGGCAATCCATGACAGAGGACTTCGTGTGCCGGAAGATATCTCAGTGATTGGATTCGATGGTATTGATATCGGTAATTATATGGTTCCAAGACTTACGACTATTCGTCAGCATAGAGAAATTATCGCTTCAAGAAGTGTTGAAATACTGTTGCGGTGTATTGATGGCTCTGCAACAGCTGTCCATGAAGTGGAACCTTTTTATCTTATACCCGGAGAGAGTGTGTGTAAGTTGAATTGAAAATGAAATGAGAGGAAGTGATTTAATTGAGAAAGAGTGGTGTTTTGATGCATCTTTCTTCTCTGCCATCTCCTTACGGAGTAGGAACAATGGGGCAGGCAGCTCGTGATTTTGTTGATTTCCTTAAGAAAGCAGGGCAATCCTACTGGCAGATACTGCCGATCTGCCCTACAAGTTACGGAGATTCTCCGTATCAGTCTTTTTCAACATTTGCAGGAAATCCATATTTTATTGATCTTGATGAATTAGAAAAAGAGGGATTATTAAAAAAATCGGAATATGAAAATATTGACTGGGAAAGTACGCCAGACAGAGTTAATTATGGTGCTTTATATCATAAACGTTACGGTATCTTAGCCATTGCAGCGAAGCGATTTCTTTTGAATCCATCAAAACAGTTTGATGAGTTTTGTCGGAAAAATGAATACTGGCTGGATGATTACGCATTGTTTATGATACTGAAAAATGTCAACGGAGGGGTATCCTGGCTGGAATGGGATTTACCACTTCGCAATCATGAGGAAAAGGCTTTGAAAGCTGTCTGTGAGCAATATGACAGTGAAATTATGTTCTGGAAAGTAATGCAGTACTTCTTTTTCAGTCAGTGGAATGTACTTCGCATATACGCGAATGAACGGGGAATTGACATCATAGGGGACCTTCCGTTTTATGTAGCTCTGGACAGTGTAGATGTCTGGGCGCATCCGGAGATGTTCCAACTGGATGAGAACCGCAAACCTGTTGAAGTTGCGGGGTGTCCTCCGGATGGTTTTTCGGCTACCGGGCAGCTTTGGGGAAATCCTTTGTTTGACTGGGATGAGCTTAAAGAAAACGACTATGGCTGGTGGGTACAGCGGATCGGTTATTTGTGTAAAGTATATAATGTACTTCGAATTGATCATTTTCGTGGTTTTGATTCTTATTATGCCATTCCGTATGGATCAACAGATGCCAGTGGTGGGAGCTGGCATACCGGACCAGGTATTCGATTGTTTGAGGCAATGGAAAAGGCAATCGGGCCGCAGCGAATCATTGCGGAAGATCTGGGATTTTTGACAGAATCTGTCCGTACGTTGTTGAGAGAAAGTGGATTCCCCGGAATGAAAGTACTGGAGTTTGCTTTTGACAGAAGAGACAGTAATAACAGTGATTACCTTCCATATAACTATACGAAACATTGTGTGGCATATACTGGAACGCATGATAATGACACGGTTCAGGGATGGTTTACTTCGGCGGATCCAGAGGATGTGGCATATGCAATAGATTACCTGCGTCTGAATGATGCAGAAAATTATCACTGGGATATGATGTGTGCATTGTGGAGCAGTGTGGCTGATCTGGCGATTGTACAGGCACAGGATATTCTTGGACTGGGAAGTGACAGCAGAATGAATACACCGTCTACCTTGGGAAATAATTGGGTTTGGCGTGTATTGCCAGGCAGTTTAAATGATACACTTGCAGAAAAACTTCGTTATTATACAGAACTTTATGGAAGATTATGATACAATGAATCATAGATGAAATCGTAGCATTATGTAATGTAGTTAAAGGAGAAGTCTGCTGTGAAAAAGATCCGGGTGAGTAATGAATTAATATATGTAGCTGCTGTGTTTGTGCTTTCTTTTGCAACGGCTATGCTTGCAGCTGCAGATTTTGGAATGTCAATGGTAGTGGCGCCGGCATATATTGTAAGTTTAAAAGTTCCGTTTCTGACTTTTGGGCAGGCGGAATACGTAGTTCAGGGAATGCTGTTTGTTGTATTCTGTATCATTATAAGAAAAGTGAAACTACTGTATTTATTTTCTTTTGCATCAGGATTGATCTATGGTATTGTATTAGATTTCTGGAGAATGATAATTCCGCATTTTGATCCGGAACGATTTGCACCAGGGACACTTCCTATGAATGTACGGGTTATTTATTTTGTTGTTGGTTTTTTCCTGAATTCACTTGGAGTTGCGTTATACTTTCATACATATTTTTATCCGCAGGTTTATGAATTTTTTGTAAAAGGGATCAGCAGGAAATTTGAAATACCACTTTCGAAGTTTAAGATTGGGTTTGATATGGCATGTCTGGCAGTTGCAATTGTATTATCGTTTGCAATGTTCCATAAGATTGTAGGGATAGGAATTGGCACAGTTATATTGGCATGTTGTAATGGTCTCATGATCGGATGTTATGGAAAATGGATGGATACTTATCTGGATACATGTACGAGATGGGAAAAAATCTCAGAAAAATTTAAAATGCAGTAGACAAAATGAAAATATAGACTATAGAGTGACAAATATGAAATCGGGTTTTAGTAAAAAAACCCGATTTTTTGTGAATATCAATCAACATTTCAGTAAATTAAAGTCTTGAAACATATATTAAAATGAGATATGATAAAAATCATATTAGATTTTGGTCAGGAAGGAAGATGAGGATGAATCTGAAAATTGGAGTAATTAAGGGAGATGGAATTGGTCCTGAAATTGTTACAGAAGCAATGAAGGTTCTCGATAAAGTAGCAGAAGTTTATGGACATACGAATGATTATACACAACTTTTGCTTGGAGGGGCATCTATTGATGTTCATGGAGTTCCGCTCACAGATGAGACGATTCAGATGGCGAAGGCTTGTGATGCAGTATTGATGGGCTCTATTGGGGGAGATGCAAAAACATCACCATGGTATAAGCTGCAGCCTTCAAAGAGACCGGAAGCAGGGCTTTTAAAGATCCGCAAGGCACTTAATCTTTTCGCAAATTTAAGACCTGCGGTTCTTTATGATGAGTTAAAAGGAGCCTGTCCGCTGAAAGAAGAGATTACAGAGGGTGGATTTGATCTTATGATCATGAGAGAACTTACCGGAGGCCTTTACTTCGGAGAGAGAAAGACCGTAGAGGAAAACGGAGTTCTTACTGCATATGATTCACTTACATATAATGAAAATGAGATCAGAAGAATCGCGAAGCGTGGATTTGATATTGCACAGAAAAGAAGGAAGAAAGTAACAAGTGTAGATAAGGCAAATGTGCTTGATTCCTCAAGACTTTGGAGAAAAGTCGTGGAAGAAGTGGCTAAGGATTATCCGGATGTAACACTGGAGCATATGCTTGTAGATAACTGTGCAATGCAGCTTGTAAAAGATCCAAAACAATTTGATGTCGTTCTTACTGAGAACATGTTTGGTGACATTTTATCAGATGAGGCAAGCATGGTGACAGGTTCCATCGGAATGTTGGCAAGTGCCAGTCTGAACGAGACAAAATTCGGCCTCTATGAGCCAAGTGGTGGTTCTGCGCCGGATATTGCAGGAAAGGGAATTGCAAATCCGATTGCGACGATCCTTTCCGCAGCAATGATGTTAAGATTCAGTTTTGATCTGGATAAAGAGGCAGATGCTATTGAGGCGGCAGTTGCAAAAGTGCTGAAAGATGGTTACAGGACAATTGATGTTATGTCAGAGGGAAAGACGTTAGTAGGCACTGCACAGATGGGTGATTTGATCGCATCATTTATATAGAATAATTTCAGGAGGTATGAGAAATGAGAAGTGATACAGTTACAAAGGGTAAACAGCAGGCACCGCACCGTTCATTATTTAATGCGCTTGGGCTTACAAAAGAAGAGATGGAGAGACCTCTGGTAGGAATCGTTAGCTCTTACAATGAGATCGTTCCGGGACATATGAATCTGGATAAGATTGTGGCAGCAGTAAAACAGGGAGTTGCCATGGCAGGCGGAACTCCGATCGTATTTCCGGCAATTGCAGTGTGCGATGGAATTGCTATGGGACATATCGGTATGAAATATTCTCTTGTTACAAGAGATCTGATTGCGGATTCAACAGAGGCTATGGCAATGGCGCATCAGTTTGATGCCCTTGTTATGGTTCCAAACTGTGATAAGAATGTTCCTGGACTTTTGATGGCAGCAGCAAGAATCAATGTTCCTACAGTATTTGTCAGTGGGGGACCGATGCTTGCAGGACGTGTGCAGGGAAGAAAAACAAGTCTTTCCAGTATGTTTGAAGCAGTAGGTGCTAACGCTGCAGGAACTCTTTCTGATGAAGGGCTTCTTGAATTTGAAAATAAAACATGTCCGACCTGTGGTTCCTGTTCTGGTATGTATACAGCAAATAGTATGAACTGTCTGACAGAGGTTCTGGGTATGGGACTTGGCGGAAACGGTACGATTCCGGCAGTATATTCTGAGAGAATCCGCCTTGCAAAACAGGCTGGTATGAAAGTTATGGAAATGTGGGAGAGAAATATCCGCCCAAGAGATATTATGACAGAAAATGCAATCTTAAATGCATTAACGGTTGATATGGCACTTGGATGTTCCACAAACAGTATGCTTCATCTTCCGGCAATTGCTCATGAGATCGGTATGGACTTTGAGATTGATTTTGCAAATGGAATCAGTGAGAAGACACCGAACCTCTGCCACCTTGCACCGGCAGGTCCGACTTATATGGAAGATCTGAATGAAGCCGGTGGTGTCTATGCAGTTATGAATGAGCTGAATAAAAAAGGACTGATCCATACAGAGTGTATGACAGTGACCGGAAAGACAGTAGGAGAGAATATTGAACATGCAATCAATAAAAATCCTGAGGTAATCCGCCCAATCGACAATCCATATTCACAGACAGGTGGTCTTGCGGTTCTTAAAGGAAACCTTGCACCGGACGGAAGTGTCGTAAAACGTTCTGCAGTTGTGCCGGAGATGCTTGTACATGAAGGTCCTGCAAGAGTTTTCGAGTGTGAAGAAGATGCAATTGCAGCTATCAAAGGCGGAAAGATTGTGGCAGGAGATGTTGTTGTTATCCGTTATGAAGGACCGAAAGGCGGTCCGGGTATGAGAGAGATGCTGAACCCGACATCTGCCATCGCAGGTATGGGTCTTGGATCCAGTGTTGCCCTTATCACAGACGGACGTTTCAGTGGAGCTTCAAGAGGAGCGTCCATCGGACACGTATCACCGGAAGCAGCAGTGGGTGGTCCGATTGCATTTGTAGAAGAAGGAGACATCATTAAGATTGATATCCCGAATCTGAAGCTTGAGATCGATGTATCTGATGAAGAAATGGCTAAGAGAAAAGAAAAATGGCAGCCAAGAGAGCCAAAGGTAACCACAGGATACCTTGCAAGATATGCATCCATGGTTACATCTGGCAATAGAGGAGCAATCCTTGAAATTCCAAAGAATTAATTGAGAACAAGAGAGATGAAGGAGATATTTCGAACTATGCAGTTGACAGGATCACAGATTGTTATTGAATGTCTGAAAGAGCAGGGAGTAGACACTGTTTTTGGATATCCGGGGGGAGCAATCTTAAATGTCTATGATGAATTATATAAACACAGTGATGAAATCACACATATTCTGACTTCCCATGAGCAGGGTGCTGCTCATGCGGCAGACGGATATGCAAGAGCTACCGGAAAAGTGGGTGTTTGTTTTGCGACAAGCGGACCGGGAGCAACGAATCTTGTTACAGGAATTGCTACTGCATACATGGATTCCATTCCGATAGTAGCTATTACCTGTAATGTAGGTGTATCACTTCTCGGAAAGGACAGTTTCCAGGAGATTGATATCGCCGGCATTACTATGCCGATTACAAAGCATAATTATATTGTAAAAGATGTAAAGGATCTTGCGGATACTATTCGTAAAGCATTCAAAATCGCAAAGACCGGAAGACCGGGACCGGTTCTCATTGATATTCCGAAAGATGTAACAGCAAATAAGACAGATTACAAGAAAGTGGAGATTCCACCAGTTCTCCCGTCAGAAGATATTTGTGAAGAAGATATTGAGACAGCACTGAAAATGATCACAAAATCAAAGAAACCGTATATTTTTGTAGGAGGCGGTGCAGTGCTTGCAGGAGCAAGTAAGGAGCTTTACGAGTTTGTAAAGAAGGTAGATGCTCCGGTAACAGACAGTCTCATGGGAAAAGGTGCATTTCCGGGGACAGATCCGTTATATACAGGAATGCTTGGTATGCACGGAACAAAGACATCCAACTATGGCGTCAGTGAATGTGATCTTCTGATCGTTATGGGTGCCAGATTCAGTGACCGTGTTACAGGAAACGCAAAGAAATTCGCGAAAAATGCAAAGATTCTGCAATTTGATGTGGATGTTGCGGAGATGAATAAAAATGTTCTCATTACAGACGGCGTTGTAGGTGATCTGAAAGTCATTTTAAAAATTTTAAATGACAGATTGGAACAGCAGAGCCATCCGCAATGGGTAGAGAAGATCATGGATTATAAGAAGCTCTATCCGATGAGTTATCATCCGGATGTTCTTACAGGTCCTTATGTTGTAGAAGAGATTTACCGTCAGACAAAAGGAGATGCCATTATTGTCACAGAAGTGGGACAGCATCAGATGTGGGCAGCTCAGTTCTATAAATATACTAAGCCACGAACACTTCTTACTTCCGGCGGTCTTGGAACCATGGGATACGGACTTGGTGCATCACTTGGTGCGAAAGTTGGTATGCCGGAAAAAACAGTTGTCAATATTGCCGGAGATGGCTGTTTCCGTATGAATATGAATGAGATCGCAACTGCAGTACGTCACAATATTCCGGTCATTCAGGTGGTTATCAATAACCATGTACTGGGTATGGTACGCCAGTGGCAGAATCTTTTCTACGGACAGCGCTATTCAGCAACTGTGCTGAATGATGCTGTTGATTTTGTGAAACTTGCAGAGGCTATGGGGGCAGAAGGAATCCGGGCTACTACCCGCGAGGAATTCAATGAAGCATTTGCGAGAGCTTTGAATTTGGGGAAACCGGTTGTCATTGATTGTCAGATTGACTGTGATGATAAAGTGTGGCCGATGGTAGCACCAGGAGCAGCGATCAGTGAAGCCTTTGATGAAAAGGATTTGGAGGAAAAAGAAAAATAAATCGGTAACGAAAAAATTTGAAGGAAAAGTTGGAAAATGGAGGAACTTAAAATGAGCAGAGTGTACAATTTCTCGGCAGGACCGGCGGTTTTACCGGAAGAAGTCTTAAAGGAAGCAGCAGCAGAGATGCTGGATTACAATGGATCGGGAATGTCCGTTATGGAGATGAGTCACCGCTCAAAACCGTTTCAGGAGATTATTGAAACAGCAGAGGCTGATATTAGGGAATTAATGAATATTCCTGATAATTACAAAGTATTATTTATTCAGGGTGGTGCTTCTACACAGTTTGCTATGATTCCTATGAATCTTATGAAGAATGGTGTGGCAGACTATATTGTGACAGGTCAGTTTGCAAAAAAGGCATACAAAGAAGCAACTAAATACGGAAAGGTGAATGTCATTGCATCTTCGGAAGATAAAACATTCTCTTATATTCCGGACTGCTCTGATCTTCCGGTCTCTGAAGACGCTGATTATGTATATATTTGTGAGAATAATACAATTTACGGAACAAAATACAAAGAACTTCCGAATACAAAAGGAAAACCATTGGTAGCTGATGTATCTTCCTGTTTCCTGTCAGAGCCTGTTGATGTTACAAAATATGGAATTATCTATGGTGGAGTGCAGAAAAATGTAGGTCCTGCCGGAATGGCAATTGTCATTATCCGGGAAGATCTGATCCGTGAGGATGTACTTCCTGGTACACCAACAATGCTGACGTATAAGACACATGCAGATGCAGGTTCTCTTTATAACACACCGCCGGCATACAGTATTTATATTTGTGGAAAAGTGTTCAAATGGCTGAAAAAACAGGGCGGTCTCGCTGCAATGAAAGAACGCAATGAAAAGAAAGCAAAAGTCTTGTATGATTATCTGGATCAAAGCAAATTGTTTAAATCCAGTGTTAATCCGAAAGACCGTTCTCTTATGAACGTAACATTTGTGACAGGTGATGCTGAACTCGACGCGAAATTTGTAAAAGAAGCAAAAGCGGCAGGGCTTGAAAGCCTGAAGGGTCACAGAAGTGTTGGCGGTATGCGTGCAAGTATTTATAATGCTATGCCGATTGAAGGTGTAGAAGCGCTTGTTGCATTTATGAAGAAGTTCGAGAAGGAGAATCTGTAGTTATGTATAAATATCATTGTCTGAATCCTATTTCAGAAATAGGAACACAAGAGTTTACAGAAGAATATGCACCAATCAGCAATGTAGATGAAGCAGATGCTATTCTGGTCAGAAGTGCAGTGATGCATGATATGGAATTTGGAAAGAATCTGAAAGCAATTGCAAGAGCCGGTGCGGGAGTCAATAATATCCCGCTTAAAAGGTGTGCAGAAGAAGGTATCGTTGTATTCAATACTCCGGGTGCAAATGCGAATGGAGTAAAGGAACTTGTACTTGCAGGAATGCTCCTTGCATCCCGTGATATCATTGGCGGAATCAATTGGGTGCAGGAAAATGAAGAGGATGGCAACATTGCAAAAGATGCTGAGAAAGCGAAGAAAGCATTTGCAGGGTGTGAGCTGGAAGGAAAGAAACTTGGAGTAATCGGACTTGGAGCAATAGGTGTGCTCGTAGCAAATGCTGCAACTTATCTTGGCATGGATGTATATGGATATGATCCGTATGTTTCTGTTGAATCTGCGTGGAAGCTTTCCAGAAATATCCATCATGCAGAAACTGTAGATGAGTTATATAAGGACTGTGATTACATTACGATTCACGTTCCAGCTCTTGACAGCACAAAAGGAATGATTGATAAAAATGCAATCAGTCTTATGAAAAAAGGTGTTGTCGTATTGAACTTTGCGAGAAATGTTCTGGTGGATGAAGAGGCTATGGTTGATGCTTTGGTTTCAGGTCATGTGAAACATTATGTAACAGACTTCCCTACACCGGAAATTGTAGGGGTAAAAGGAGCCATTGTAATTCCTCATCTTGGAGCATCTACAGAGGAATCCGAGGATAACTGTGCAAAAATGGCGGCAAAAGAGCTTCGCAATTACTTAGAGCATGGTAATATCAAGCATTCTGTTAATTATCCTGATTGTGATATGGGATATCGGGGAAATAATACAAGAATTGTTCTTTTGCATCACAATGTGCCGAATATGATCGGACAGTTCACAAAGGTTCTCGCAAAAGATAATATGAATATTGCAGATATGGCAAATAAGAGTAAAGGCGAATATGCATATACAATGATTGATATCGATTCCGAAGTGCCTGACAGTGTTCTGGATGATCTTCGGGTGATCAATGATGTGCTCCGTGTGAGAATGATACGTTAATCGATGTAATAATCTTAATAATTTGTCAAAAAGTATTCACCAATTATTAAGAATTATTTTGATAACCTTCATTGCGAATTATGTCGAACTGCGTTATACTACCTATGTCGAAAAAGAATGCATCTATGGGGGTTTTACGAATGACTGGCACAAGAGTACGAAGGATAGAACAACAAAAGAAACACCATAAAAGAGTAAGATTATTTCGAATATTTCTTGCTCTTTTTGTGATAGCTGCATTTCCGTTTTTGTGTTATATGATTATTTCTCTGTTTCGTAAAACTGCAGTTGTGGAACTCTCTGCACAGAACATAGCAATTTTAAAAGGTGAGGAGATGCCCGAATTGCGGGTAAATGTGAGAATCACGAAAGATGAAGATGCCGTGCTTGACAAAGAGAGTGGTTATAAAGCTACAGAGTTTGTGACCGAGCTGAAAGATGGAAAAGGATATACTTTAAAATGTGAAGCAGATCCGGATGTGGAAGGATCATATAAGATTGAGATTGTTTTAGATAAGGAACTTTCTCAAAAAGTAGATGATGAATGGAAAAAGCATTTAAAACTTACTGTGAATGATGGAAAGTTTACAGTAAAAAACCCTGTCGGGACATGGGATGGAGACAAATTTAAAAAATATGATAATACTTATGTGGTGAGTGATTTTGTCGAGTCAAAAGCAAAATTGTATTATTTTAATGAAGATGGCGTCAAAGTAACAGGATGGCATTTGATCAATAATAAGACATATTATTTTGATGAAGAAGGTGTCATGCAAAAAAACTGCTGGAAAAAAGATGGAGAGGACAAATATTATCTTGGAAAAAGCGGTGCGGCACTGACTGGCTGGCAGGAAATAGATAATCAGTCATACTATTTTGGAACAAATGGGAAGATGGCAACTGGAGAAGTAAGGATTGGTCTTTCTTTGTGTAAATTCGATAAAAAAGGAAATTTAATATCCAAAGAAAAAAGTTCTATTGATCCGGATAAACCAATGGTTGCACTTACCTTTGATGATGGACCGGGAAAGAGGACAGGAGAACTTCTTGATGCACTTGAAAAGTATGATGCGCATGCAACTTTCTTCATGTTGGGACAGAAAGTATCATCAAATGAGAAAGTGGTCAGGAAGATGAGAGAGATAGGCTGTGAACTTGGAAATCATTCCTACGATCATACCAGTCTCACGAAACTTGATATAGATGGGATTAAAGAGCAGATCAGAAGTACAAATAAAGCAATCAAAAAGGCGACAGGATATGAAGCAACGGTAATGCGTCCGCCGTATGGAGCTGTAAATGACACTGTTAAGTCAAATGTGGGTATGCCTATGATCATGTGGAATATCGATACACTTGACTGGAAGACAAGAGATAAAAACAAGACAATTGAGGCGGTTCTAAATGATGTAGAAGATGGAGATATTGTGTTAATGCATGATATACACACAGAAACTATTGATGCAGCAATAGAGCTTATTCCGAGACTTGAAGATGTAGGTTTTCAGATGGTAACTGTATCAGAGCTTGCTGCCGCAAAGGGTGAAAAGCTGAAAAATGGAGGAAGATATTCGGATTTTGCACATTAGTGTGCAGTTAGATGACAGAAAATTTTAAACAGATAATGAAAGGGGATGCTGGTGCGATTGCCAGCATCCCCCTTGCTTTGTCGTTATTTTTGATTATGCTTTTCTAACAGCGCATGAATTTTGTCAGTTGGATTCAGGACAGAGCTGATAGGGACATCATGATTTAATGAATCAATGATCAGTGCAATAAATTTACTCATATCAGCTGTCACAAAATATGGTTTTTCTTCTGTACAAGGTGGAAGATAAGTAAGATTAGTAGTGATGACACGGTCAATGTAACCTTTTTCATAGTAATCGTCAAATTTATCAAATCCATCTGTAAATAAGCCAAAAGTTGTACAGACAAAGACACGTCCGGCTCCTCTTTCTTTTATTTGTTTTGCAACATCCAGCATACTTTCACCGGAAGAAATCATATCGTCAATGATAATCACGTCTTTACCATCAATATTGTCACCAAGGAACTCATGGGCGACAATCGGATTTTTACCGCCAATAATCTGCGAGTAATCACGGCGCTTATAGAACATTCCCATATTTACTCCCATAACGTTAGAAAAATAAACGGCACGGTGCATAGCGCCTTCATCCGGACTGATGATCATAAGGTGGTCTTTATCAACTATAATATCCGGTTCTGCACGTAAAAGAGCTTTCATAAACTGATAAGCAGGGGTAAAATTGTCAAATCCATGAAGTGGTATTGCATTTTGTACTCTTGGGTCGTGAGCGTCAAAGGTAAGGATATTGTTTACACCCATATCTGCAAGCTCCTGAAGAGCAAAGGCACAATCTAAAGATTCTCTCTTTGTACGTTTGTGCTGACGACTTTCGTAGAGGAATGGCATAATTACATTGACGCGGTGTGCTTTACCATTTGCAGCGGAAATAACTCGCTTTAAATCCTGATAATGATCATCCGGTGACATATGGTTTAAATGACCATTTACTGTGTAAGTTAAACTGTAATTACATACATCGACCATCACGAATAAATCTTTTCCTCGAATAGATTCCCCAAGTAGTCCCTTGGCTTCACCGGAGCCAAAACGGGGACAGGAGCATCCTATCAGATAGTTGTCTAATTTATAACTGGAAAAAAGAGGGGAATTTAAAGATTCATTTAAGGTTTCCTGTCTGAAACTCACAATATAATCGTTTACTTTCTGCGCAAGAGGCATACAGCTTTCCAGTGCAGCAATTTTTAACGGTGCGACTGGAAGAATAGTTTCCATTAATTTTATGTTTGTCATAAGTCTTCTCCTAAAAATATTTTTAATATTTTTAACATATTCCTAACTTATTTGAGTATAGCATTATTTTTACAGGAAGGTCAACGGGTTGAGAGTGTAATTTTCG
>JBJEMB010000089.1:0-3119 GCA_051879455.1 Lachnospiraceae bacterium | reverse complement strand
GCTTAAGTAATCCATATGGAACTCAGTGGTAGCTGGACACCTACTACTGTACTTACTATGGAGGCACATAGGATGATCCTTGGATAACGACACTGTGGGATACGTAGCCTTTTGGATAGGCGACTGTAAGTATCTTTGACTGCTCTTCAGGGGGGGGGGTAAGTGACAGTCAGAACTATCCAATCGTAAGTGACTCCGCCAGTGTGACTTTTGATGTGCAGTTCGGCAGTTCTGATTCACAGTTCGAAGGCTGTGTAGATCTGACCAATTTGCTGATGGGTACGTATTACGGGCATGATGTGTTAACTATGCCGTCATTTAAGGACTTGGTGGGATATATTCACTCGAGATCTTGCGCTGTGGCTATCAAGTACGGTATACAAGTTCCCGATGATACACGTACTCCCAAAGTGAGCATCTCGGGGTATACGATGGCTCTGAAGGATGTTACACCAAGTACTACTGTCAGCACCTACGGGTCTTCATCTGACTCCAGTGTAGATGAGCTGTACTGTAATACAACGCAGTATTGTCTAAGCAAGTCAGGATGTCACCTGTCAGCATCAAGAGATGTACAACGCACTGCAACTACCACCTGGTCACATGATGGCTCTACGTAGACAAATACGGCTAAGGTAACACGACAGGTATCTGTAGATAAACTTAGCTTTGAGTTTGGCCATAACCCGAACGAATATATGCAGTTCCAGCTCGGTGGAACACCTGCAAAGATAACAGGAAAGTCGCTTGCAAGCGCTGTGCTGTCAGACGGAGTCTATATGTAGAGTCCTATATCCACTGGCGTTATCTATGGTTTGCAAGCATATAACTGGATGTTGTCTTAGTCAGACAGTATAGTATTGGTCACGTATGAATAGTATGCACGGTTTAATGGAGTTCTTTATTACTGGTTGACTTAGACAGATCCGGATCTTACAGCAACAACGTATAGAGATGTTAACATATCTTATACTCAGACCACTAAGTTGTTCCTCGACATAGAGACTATACCTGAATAGCCGAAGATACTCAACTTTATAAATCTGGTACGCAAAGTGCTTGGACTGTCTCCGTTGTAGAAATCAGATAGTGAATCTATCAGTTACAGTTAGCAGGCAACTGCATAGGCATATGTAATACAGTGAGGCAACACCACTTAGTGATTTCAGCAGCATCAGCTTTATGCTTTCCGCATAGCACAGTATGAACCTATAGGAGAACATATGAACATAAGTACTTAGAACCTTATTGATTTTGATGGATCTGTACAGCTTAAGCCAGGGCAGAGAATGGTGCGTGTATCGGGCAGCACATGGATGCCTGTCGGCGTCGGCGGCAACTTCATGCCTGGAGGAACAAGCGGCACCTCGGCTGAGTATTACAAGTGCGCCAGCGTGTACACATCCGCAAAGACATGGAGTGGCTACAAGGCGGTTCTGAATAACGGAGTCTACACGTTTGAAAGCACCGTGACAAGTGGACTTACATATACGTCCGTGACTCCAGTAGTCGGAAATATCTACAGCGCGGATGCTTTAGTTCAAATCGCATATATGGCAGGAAATATTCCTGAGAGCGGACTTGTTTTTTATGCACCGCTTAAGGAGAGTAAAACTACAGCGGAAACAGGACAGACTCTTAATGTTACTGGAAGCATTTCTTACCAATCTATTTACGGAATCCCTTGCGCATATTTTAATGGAGAATCATATCTGAGCGGTGATGATTCTGCGTTTCCGACAGGAAGTGAACCTTTTACTGTATCATGTTTTGTTTTTGTTACTACAAAAACATCAAGTATGTACCCCTCTATATTTCACTGGGGTCTTAACCAGGTTGGAAAAGCTTTTGAAATACATATTTATAGTCAAGATGATAATATTTTTGGCGAAATTTTGTCATACAATGGTGTTTCATCAGGTTACGAAAATAAATTATTTCATGTGACAGTAACCTCTACAGGAAACTCGCTTAAAATATATTATAATGGGGTTTTGAAAAATTCTATGGATATTGTTCCTTCCGATTATAATATAGTAAATTCTATTTTTTATATTGGAACAGGAAATAACAGAGGAACATTTTATCCTTTTAATGGCTATGTTTCCTCTGTTCGAGTTTACAATAGAGTTTTATCTGAATCAGAAATTTCAGCTCTTGCAAATGAATTCAACGTGGCAGGTGGTCAATGACGGCGGGAAAGTTAAAAAATCTGATTTCAGAGTTCTCGAATACAAGCGCAGGAGCTTTTCTGAACACTTTCCACTGGAAAAAATTCAAATAAAGGAAATGACTTTCAGCATTGAGGGAGTTGTGACAGCAATGTATTGCGCCCTGACCGATAAACTCAAAATAGCCGATGACTGGTCGGATGAGGTATTCTTCGGAAGCGTAATCCATGAGTTTTATCACGCCTACCAGCGGCACACGAAGGGGCTCGTGAAATATCTCCTGATAAAGACATTCCAGCGAAAAGTATTTGAGGCTCCAGCTAAACAGGCAGAACTCTGCGCGACACAATGGTGTGGCGATCAGAGAATCAAACAATGGAAGGAAAAACACAAGTATGAGCAACACAGCAACACTTGAGGAAATCGCGGAACTGTGGAGACTCTGCACCGATTTCCTGATAGGTCACGATACAGATGAAATAGGAAGTTCAAACGCAAACCCATTCCAGGGAAACATGTCCTATTTCAGAAGCAGGAATGTGGCTCCGTATCAGGGAGCGTCTTATACGCCTGAATTTGTGTGATAACAGTATAAGGACTTAACTATGTATTAGGAATACTCAGACAGCGATATCGTGTTGCAGACCCTCGTTGACTAGAGCACAAATCAGTAGCTCAGCATCAGAACACCTTACGTAACTCGCACAGTCACCATAGAGCAGCAACAGCGCATCCCGCTGTACATCAACGGCAAGCTCAAGTCTGCGTAGCAGCTCTCACAGCTCGGACTGCATGTGCGTCAGTACACCAAGTTATAGCGTTAGCAGATCTACTTCGCCAACCTCTACGCACAGGATGCACAGGGCGACAAGGCTCTGCAGCTTCGTGTCAGACAGTACAAGGCATACCTCGATCAGCTCGGACTCTCCTACAGCGTCTCTCAGGACA
>JBJEMB010000088.1:0-18059 GCA_051879455.1 Lachnospiraceae bacterium | reverse complement strand
ATGCCATTGGAAAGGAGGTGAAGACAGATGCCCTTTCGGACTTCTAAAACTCTCAATATTAAAAATATCCCCAAAGAAATATATAAGGAAAGGAGCACGATTCGTTCGACATTCAGAGGTATACTCCCCTCAAAATATACTAATCTCATACGTCCCGGAAGGGCATCTGCCTTCACCTCCCGAAAAGGAAGCATTACAGTGGAAGCAGCAATGACAGTTCCATTATTCTTCTTTGCAGTTGTATGTCTTTTGTATCTGATGGAGATTATGGCGATACAGACTGCTGTCCGTGCAGGACTTCAATACGCAGGAAAAGAAATTGCGGGTAAAGCGTATCCGGCAGCAATTGTTTCAACAACAGAGATAAAGGCAAAAGTAATCAATGCAATTGGAGCAGATCGATTGGAGAGAAGCATCATTGAAGGAGGAAGTGCAGGGATTCATTGCCAGGATTCTGTCATTTCTCCGGTTACCGGAATCGGAGAGCTGTCAGTAAAGTATAAGATTAGAATTCCTGTGCCAGTTTTTCATATTGCAACGATTCCATACGAAGAAACAATGAGGATAAAGACATGGACAGGCTATGAAAAATCAGGATTTGGAGCAGAAGATAACACAATTGTATATGTGACGGAAACGGGTCTGGTTTACCATACAGATTACCATTGTACGCATCTGGAGTTATCGATTCGTGCTGTGGCAGCAGAAGATCTGCCTTTGCTCAGAAATGAAAATGGAGGAAAATATCATGCATGTGAGCGCTGCGGCGGAAAAGGTAAAAATCAGGTTTATATTACGGAGAATGGAGATCGTTATCATAATTCTCTGACTTGCAGTGGGCTGAAAAGAACTGTTTATGCAATTACAATCTCAGAAGCAGTGGGAAAAAAAGCCTGCTCAAAATGTGGTCTAAAAACCAGTAACAAACAGTGAACTTTCTGGAGGAAGAGATAATGGCAGAAATCAGCAGATTCGTATGTCTTGGCATTCTGGCCGGAATGTCTGTAATGGATATAAAGGTCCGGAAAATACCGATATTAATGTTGGTGACAGGTATTGTTGCTGCAATTATTTATCAGGTGGTTTTTCGGACAGAAAATCTCATGATCGTAATTGGAGGAATGGTAATCGGTGTATTCTTTTTTCTTGTCAGTATGATTACAGGAGAAAATATCGGATACGGAGATTGCTTTGGAATATTAGGACTTGGTATCTATCTGGGAATATGGAAGCTATTAGAAGTGCTCGCAGGAACTTTTTTTCTTCTCACATGTGGTGCAATGGTCGCATTACTCAGGAAAAAGATGTCAAGAAAATGTGCGCTGCCATTTTTTCCATTTCTCGCAGCAGGTTATTTGCTGTGGATAATCCTTGACTGAAGATGAAAAGATGTGAATATGTATGCGAATGAATAACCACAAATTAAAAATATATATGAAGGGAAGCATGACTGTAGAAATGTCATTTCTTATGCCAATGATACTGATGGTGATTATGAGTAGTATACTGGCAACATTCTATTTTCATGATAAGAATGTTATCGCAGGTGCGGCATATGAGACAGTTGTTGTAGGAAGTACAAAAATCCGGGATAAAGATAAGATCACAGAAAGCGAGCTTGAAAAACTGTTTCTGGAAAGAACAAAGAAAAAATGTATTTTATTTTCCCATGCGAGTGCAATCGTGTCAATTGGCGATGAAGAGATACAGATAGATGCAGTAGCCAAAAAAGGAAGATTTACATTGTCTGTAATGAAAAAAGCAGCAGTGACTGATCCGGAAAATCATATCCGAAATATAAGAAGGCTAAAGGAGATTACAGATGGAGCGAAAAATTACGATTGAAGAACCTAAGGTCTATAGGGAAGATTATCAGATGAAAATACTATACATGAATGAGATTGATGGAATCCTTCCGGTAAAAGGCAGGGGATTAGATGAGAATTCTTTTTACGATTATAATGTCAGTGGCAAAGTGTCTATGAAAGCGATGTATGAGCGCAATAAAATCAGCGGGGAAGATCTGAAACTTTTTTTACGGCAATTTCTTGCGGTTATAAAAGAAGTGGAGAAATATTTGCTGAATATACATTGTATCTTATTGGAGCCGGAATATATCTTCTACGAAGAAAAAAAGTTTTATTTCTGCTATTATCCTTTGGAAAAACGAGATATATGGGAACAGTTTCATAAGCTTTCGGAATATTTTGTAAAGAAGACGGATTATAAGGATAAAGAAAGCGTAAGAATTACTTTTGTTTTGCATAAAGAAACGATGGAAGAGAATTACAGTCTGGAAAAGATCATAAAAGAGTGTGTCAAAGAAAATGAAAATATAGAGAAAAAACCAGAATCAGAATATGATACATCACAATATGAATGGATTCATTCCCAAAATCAGGGAAATTTAATTATGGAAGAGACAGATAATATGTGGACACCTGTTAAAAGATTTTTGAATCGTCATAAGAAACCAAAATGGGGAGACTGGGACGGATTATATATTGAGGAAGAAGAATTGTAACAATTTTAACTAAGAGAAAGGAGCATAGAGAGATTATCATGGAAATCAAAGATATAGAGGTATCAAAGGCTATTGATACAATCCGGCAATATTGCGAAGAACATGAGGAGTGTGAGAATTGTAAGATGGACTGTACCATGCTCAAACGAGGGATTGCTCCGTGTTTTTGGATTCCGCTGCCTTTAGAACAGGTTTTGGAGAGTAACATTTGAATGTTGATTTTAGAAAGGAGGATGCAGATGGATTCCAATATAGAGTTGGACATTTCTGCACGAAAATATGAAATTAAGAGAAATTATAAAAAATATAAGTATTTTATGTATGACGGTTATTATGACAGCAACCACAGTTATATCTGTAAATGCGGCAACGAAGGATGTAATTGATTCATCAAAGACAGGGTCCATTACAATTCACAAATATGATATTACAGCTGCAGAAGAAGCAGGGGTGGATGTTACGGACATTATTTCTACAGGCGAAAAAAATGCAGAAGCAGAAGCGATTCTTAAAGATTATTCCATTGAAGGAGTGGAGTTTTCTTATATGCGTGTAGGTGATGTTGAGACAATGAGTGAAAACGGAGATGTAAAGTTAATCTATGAGGTGCCCGATGAGTTACAGGCAATCATTGGACTTGAATCAACCGATGCTGCCAAGGTGGACGGCAGTCAAACATACTTTACAAGTCAGCAGATAAATGATGCTATGGCAAATGCATTACTGGATAATACAGCCACAAAAGACAAGCTGGAAGATTATGCAAAAAATGGCTCAAAAATGACTTTGACAGATGCAGAAGGTGTTACATCAAAAGATAACCTGGAGTTAGGTCTGTACCTGATTGTTGAGACGAAAGTTCCAGAAGATGTAACTTATACGACAAATCCATGGTTTGTGCAGCTTCCCATGACTGACCATACAGGAGATTACTGGTTTTATGATGTAATCTGTTATCCCAAAAATCAGACAGGGGTTCCCACACTTGACAAAATGGTTCGGAACAATCCGAATCAGGAAAATGTGGTGACTGGGTCGAAAGATGATCTGAATATATTTACAGGTGCGAGAGAAGAGTATACATATGCAGACACTGTAACAGCCACAGAAAGTGAAGTGTTAGATTATCAATTACTTTCTAAGCTTCCTCATATTACAAGCACAAGCACTTATTTAACAGTATATACTTTTAAAGATGTGCTTTCAAAAGGTATTACATATGGACAGGATGCGGTGATTGCGTTTTACAATGAAAAAGATGCATCGAATACTGTAAATAAAAATAATGTAAATGAAAGTGGCGCAATTGCCGTCTGGGATAAAGATTCCGGTAAATTTACTCAGACATATTCCGTATTAGAGGATGGTAAAAGTCAGATGACAATTGAAATGACTGACACGGGTCTTACAGAGATTAATAAAAACTATTCGGATAAATACATGGTAGTTTATTATACTGCGACTGTAAATTCTGATGAGACAGTTATTACCGGTGACAGTGGAAATCCAAATGACGTATCCCTGAAGTGGAGCCGTACCAGCGAAAATTATTATGATATTTTAAAGGATGAATGTATTGTCTATACGTTTGGAATTGATCTGACAAAAAAATTCTCTGATGATAAAGGAGATCCAACAAAGGTTCAATTTGTACTTCAAAATCAGACGGATGATTATTTTGTGACGGCGACTGGCTCTAATGGTGTTTATTATGTAAATGGGAAGTCTGCGACAGAAGAAGGTGCTACGCAGTTCTGTCCGGCAGAAGATGGGACGCTTGTGATTAATGGTATAGAAGGTGATACATATGCTATGACAGAAACACACTCCGATACAGGTTACAGTCTTCTCAAGGAGCCTATGATCATTGTCATCCATTCTACAACAGCAGACATCACACCTGCTATGACGGATGAAGTCTCCGTTCAGATATCAAAAGCTTCTGCCATAGTTGATGGAACAGAGGCGTCTATGAATCCATGCAAGACAGACATCACTTCCGAACATGCGTTAGTTGTTATGGAAGTACTCAACTCAAAAGGATTTTTGCTTCCACAGACAGGTGGAAAAGGTTTGTATTTTATCACAATTCTGGGAGTTATTTTGGCGGCAGCAGGTGTTTGGCTTACGTCTAAAAATAAAAAGAATGTATAAGTAAAAAGTTCTATGTGAAATCGACAGAAAGATGTGCTTTCTGTCGATTTTATAAAAGAGTAGAAGGTGTTTATGAGGAAATTCATGCGGATTCTTATGCTTATAGCAGGAATAGGGCTGGTACTGTATCCGTGGATCAGTAATTACCTGTACGAGAAAAGTGCAAGTTCACAAGTGAATGCCTATAAAAGGGCGGCAGAAAGTTTATCTGATGATGAATATGAAGATTTGCTGGAACAGGCAAAGCTATATAATCAGGTTTTAGCCGAGTCACATGTTGTTCTGACGGATCCTTTTACACAGAAACTGACAAAATATTCGACGGAAATGGATTATAACAAAGTGTTGAGTCTTGATAACAGCAAAATCATGGGATATCTGGAAATTCCCTGTATTTCAGTGAATCTTCCCATATTTCATGGGACATCTCAAGAAGTGCTGGAAAAAGGAATCGGACATCTGGAAGGCACCAGCGTTCCAATCGGTGGGAAAAGTGTTCATGCAGTTTTGACAGGTCATACTGGTCTTAGTTCAGCGAAAATTTTTACGGACCTAAAAGAATTGGAAAAAAATGATCTGTTTTATATTCATGTACTTGGGAAAATATTTGCTTATAAAGTGGAAGAAATTAATATTGTTTCTCCGGAAGATACCAGCAAACTTGTTATTGTGGATGGTAAAGATTTTGTAACGCTGGTCACCTGTACACCCTATGGAGTAAACTCGCATCGATTACTGGTGCGTGGAGAGAGAACAAATTATAACGTAGAGGAGTATACACAGGCATTTGAAAATCATCATACAGACTCTGAATGGATGAAGGCATATAAAAAGGCGCTTGTAATAGGAATTTCAATTGTATTAATGATAATTTGCGTGGCTGGAATTTTTCATATTTTCAGTAAGTATAAGTAGAGAACTGGATATCAACGCTATGAGAAAAAAATTAGGAATTATCTTTATGATTATAGGAATTGGGATTTTCTTTTATCCGGATATTGCAACATGTTATCAGGAAGTTATTACATCGAAATACATAAAGAAGTTTGACCAGGAAAATAGAACGAAGGACAAAAACAATGATATTTATTATGAAGCATCTCTTTCCTATAATTCTAAAATTTATGAAGATGGACAGGGAGAGTTCAAAGATGCGTGGATTTGTGCTCAAAGTCCGGTTGTATTGGATGGATCTCTCTCACAATGTTTCGGATATATTGAAATTCCTTCAATGAATATAAAGCTTCCACTGTTTATAGGAGCCTCCGGGGAAAATATGACAAAAGGTGTGGCAGTGCTTGGAGGGACATCCCTGCCGATAGGCGGGAATAACACAAACAGCGTGATCGCAGGTCATCGAGGATATCGAGGAATGCCGTTTTTTAAAGAGATTGAGAAACTAAAGACGGGGGACCGGATATCTATTAAAAATCCCTGGGAACAGCTGACGTATATCGTAGAATCTGTAAAGGTTATTGATCCGTATGATGCAGAATCTGTAAAGATACAAAAAGGAAGAGACATGGTTACACTTATAACCTGTCATCCGTATCGCGGTCATGGAAAGTATCGGTATATTGTATATTGTGTTCGAGATAAGGGACAGACAGTAGAAGAAAAAAATATGGAAGGAGAGGTTTTGTTTCAATCGTCAGAAAAGGAAATAAACATGGAAAGAAGGTTTCGTATTTGCTGTGGGATCTGCATTTTGTTCCTGAATGTAGTTACATTAATGAAAAAGGGGTGAAATGATGAAAGGAAATCGATTAAAGAAAGTAATTGCTGTTATCCTGACTGTTCTTATTTTCTTTACCTCGCTTAATCTTAAAGGAATAGATGCTGAAGCAGCAACGTATAAGCTTACATATAAAAAATTAAGTAATTACAAGTTGTTTCACAATAAATGGAATGCAAAAGCGAAGTTTGGTTCAGGTGGCGGAACGACTTCGGTTAAAAATAATGTAAGTGCAAAACTACATTATGTTAACGGAGAGTATGCGTACTGCATCTATATGCCAGACAGTACTGATGATGGTGAGAGTAAACTATTTAATCCGGATAACGACAGTCGGACAGCATGGGTAAACAAAAAAATCGGAGGATATTCACGGTATGCATACTGTGCGATAGTAGAATTTTACCTTGTAGATAAAAAAATATCTTTGGATGGAATATCTGGAAGCAGCAAATTATTGTCGCTTTCGAAGACAGAAAGAATGCTTTTATCTCAGGCGTTTGTCTGGTATATGGAATATGCCGGATGGGCTAGAAAAGAAGGAGCATATGCCATGGCTATTGACAATATAACGGGATGGAGTGCAGCGAAACAGTATGTGCTTTTTGATGAATTATATACAGCAGTAAAAAATGTGTTGCCTAAAATGAAGGTATCCAATCAGTGTTATAAGTTGAAAATTGATGGGAATTCTCACCAGCCGGTCATGGTGTTAAATTGTGAAGAACTTCCTCAATATGATAAAGTGACATACAGTAATTTTGGTGAGGACTCTGAAAAGGTAACTATAAATGTACGAAAGAAAGACAGCGAAACAGAAAAAGGTCTTTCAGGAGCTCAATTTGAGTTTGTCTGTGATGAAGAAGTAATTGGAACTGCAATCACGGATTCCGACGGAAATATTTCTTATGTTTACAACAGGATGTTAAAGACTGATACGTATAGTTCAACGAAAACTTATGTGACGAATTGGAGTAATTTAAGTGCAGAAAATCGCGAAATGGTGACGAAGAACGGATATTATCAAAATAAGTCAAAAGCACTTCTTGCGGCACAGGCAGAGGTAAATAGAAAGGTATCTGCAGCGCTTCAGACTCTGAAAAGTAAGACACATGACTGGATTGTTACAGAGACGAAGGCACCGTATGGACACAGTCTGCCATCAGATCCTTTTGTAATAATTACAGAAGGTATAGATAAAACATTGGAATATACTTTTTATGATTTGCAGGAAAGAAGGACTTTAAATCTTAAAAAAACGAGTTCCCAAACAGACTATGGAATAGATGCAACTTTAAAAGATGCAGAGTATTCTCTGTATGCTGCAGATGATATTTGGGGGCCGGATAATAAGACCATTATGTATATGAAAGATTCTCTGGTTACTGTAATACACACCGACAAAGAAGGGAAAGCATCTGTGTCTGCATTGTATCCGGGAAAATATTATTTGAGAGAGACGCAGGCTCCGAAAGGATTTGAGCTGTCGGATAAAAAAATTGAGATAGATCTTACAGATGAGGATCAGAATGTTAGCGTTGCAGATGAACTGATTGCAGGAAAGATAAAAATTCTAAAAACATATGGTGCCGGTCAATTGCCGGAAGGAAATGCCAGATTCGAAATTTATAACAGTAAAGACGAATTGGTTGATGCGATAGTGACAGATCCATCAGGAACTGCTGAGTCCAAAGAACTTCCGTATGGTATGTATAGGGTGCATCAAACAGTTGGTTTAGAAGATTATATTTTTATGGCAGATCAGAATATTATGATAGATGGCAGTAAGGAAGTCTTCATGATAGAAGAAAATGACGAATTGCGCTATGCCGGTATTTCTATAGTGAAGACTACTTTGAAAAATGATGAGGAGACTGGGACATATGAGAAAAAGCCAGAATCCTTTGCTGAGTTTGAAATCCAGACACAATCCGGAAAAGTTGTTGAAACGATTGTGACAGATGAAAATGGTGTTGCAAAGAGTGGTGAGCTTTCCCCGGGAACTTATCTTATTCATCAAATAAAAGGAAATGAAAACTTTGCTTTTGTGGAAGACTTTGAGGTTACCCTAAACGAAGGGGAAAAGGTCATGAAAACTTTTCAGCTAGTCGATGAGAGCTTGGCCAGAAAGATAAGAATCAAGAAGACAAAAAGCCGCAATGGTAGTAAAACACCGGAATCAAACGCAGAATTTGTCATAATTGATCAGTCAAAGGCAGGAGATATAAAAGAGAAAGATCTGTCTTCGCAGGAGAAACGTATAGCGTATGTGAATTCTTTAGGTGAGGATGCGATTATTGGAAGAATTATTACAGATAAAAATGGAGAAGGAGCTGCACTTCTTGATAAGCTTCCAAAGGACAGCGAATTTTTTGTGCTTCAGACAGCAGGAGAGAAAGGATACTCTCTCGCAGAACCATATGATTCTTCTGAAAACACGCCACAGAAAGAGGGGCTTTTGTCTGTATATGTATTTACTGCAGATGATGCACTGGATGATTGGGCAAAGATTAAAATCCGAAAAAAACTGGTTACGGAAAGAATTGGAGATGATATAGAAACTGCGCCAGAGGAGAAAGCAAAATTTGAATTGTGGGATTCTGAAGGGAATGTTGTGGAAGAATTGACAACAGGAGAAGAAGGAGAAGCAATTTCTGGCATGCTGGACTATGGGGTCTATTTTTTACACCAAGTAGATGGAGCAGATACTCACGAGTTTATCAAAGATCAAAGGATTGTATTGTCAGAAGAGAACAGACATCAGACAGTAGATTATGAGTTTATAGATCATGAGAAAGAAATCACATTTGAATTAACAAAGAAATCATCCGAAACAGAAAAACTTTTAAATCAGGCAACTTATGATATTTATAATGAAGACGAAAATAAAGTGGCAACGATAATGACGGGTCTGGACGGAAAAGATGGTGTGGCAACCTGTAAGCTTCCGTATGGAAAGTATACGATTAAAGAGGCTGCGGCTCCGGAAGGTTTCAAACCTAATAAAGAATCGGAATTTATCCTGTCTTTTGAAAGTGTCAATTATAAAGACGGCGAAGGATGGTTTTCCTATTATGATGAGGACGAGCCGGTTTATGGCGAGATTATGATTACAAAGACGGGAGATGTTTTGACAGGATTCTACGACAACAATTTTCAGTATGAATCATCCGGAATCAGTGGTGCAGAATATACCCTTTATGCAAGAAAAGATATTACTCTGGACGATGGGACAATAATCTGGAGTGCAGGAGATGCTATTGATACCAGAGTGACAGATAAGACAGGAGTTATTAAGTTTGCCAGAAAATCGGGAGACGGAACAACTACCACAAAATTTCCGCTTGGTGAATATTATGTAAAAGAGACAAAAGAGCCATATGGTTATGTTTTGGATGAAACAGAGTATGATGTTATCCTTACCTGGGATAATAATGCCTGGAATCTAAATGATAGATCAGATCATAATGACTCAGAGGAAAGTGAAGAAACGCAGACAGAGAATCGCCCGGAAAAGAGTACTGCCAAGTATATGTTATGTACAGGAGAAGAACTTAATGATTACCTCACTCTGAATGAACTTCCGGACAGAGTGATATTTACCTGGAAGACTGCGCCGGAAGACAAAGAAATTTTAGATGTGTCTTCTTTAGAAGATGGATCTGTTGTTATGTGGAGAGAATTAAGTGGAGATATGACAGAAGTATACATTTCTACTCAGTTAGCAGGGCAGGATATCATTTTTAATGCTTTAAGCAGTGGGATGTTTAAAAATCTTGGTTATCAATCTGATGAATATAAAGGAATCTCTGAAATCTGTTTTGATAATGTGGACACATCCGAAGTAATTGATATGACGGAAATGTTTTCTGGATGCGATGCGCTTGTAGAATTAGATCTTTCGAATTTTAATACAGAGAATGTAAGATTTATCAGCAGAATGTTTTATAACTGTGCAAATCTTGTAACAGTCTATGCACCGGACAGCAACCTGATTGATTGGGACGATGAAGGAGAAAAAACGATGGAATCTATCTCTGTTAAGCCCAAATATGAATTTCTTGTCGGCACAGAATACGAAGTGGATGATTTCGTTTTTTATATAAATTATAGTGATGGTTCATCTGATGAAGTAACAATGGAAGCAGATGAAGTAGAAATGGATCCGAAGATTGCAGCACCCGTAGGGGAACAGGTAGTGAAATTCGCATTTGACAGTGATGGGAAATATGCGTCGTTTACTTCAACGGAAACAATGGTTCAAGTTGTTGAAGCGCCTGCGCTTGAACAAAATATAAAAGATATTGAGTATAATCTGGAATTGGTCGATGAACTAAAAACCTTTGTAATTCGGATTAAGAAAACGGATCTGGATGGCTATCCGGTAGAAGGGGCAGAATTTACGCTCTATGCCGCTGCAACGATTGTAAATGCACAAGGAGAAGTTCTGTTTGCACAAGGGGACAAGATCGCTACAGCTTTATCGGAACTGAAAGAGGGAGATGAGGCAGTAGTCAGTTTCTCAGGTCTTCCTTCAGATATGTACATGCAGGACCATAAGGAAGATGGTGTAATGTTCACTGTAAAAGAGACAAAACCAGCTCTTGGATACAAAGATTCGGATGATTTTACACTGGACTTTGATGCAAATGCTGAAAAATATGGAAATGTAACTGCCATCATCCATGATTATACAGAAGATGTATCAAAAGCAGATAGCATTTTTATAGAAGAGAATACGGCATATGTTTATGATTCAAAAGTCATTGAAAATGAATCACAGGATTATGTTGTTATCCATAAAAATTGGGATGATTATGAAGATGCAGCAAATATAAGACCAGTTTCTATAAAAGTGACAGTTACATTACCGGATAACGACAAAAAAGAGTACATATTAAGTGAGGAAAATGAGTGGACAGTCATTACAGATATTCCGAAAAATGTGATAGAAGATTGTAAATTTGCAGAAGAGTTGATTGATGGATATGTAAGTAAAGGCATCATGCATCCGGAAACCGGTGTATATGAATTTATAAATACGCCCGAACAACCAAAAAAGAACATTCCTGTTGTGAAAATATGGGATGATCTTAATGATAAAGATGGCATCAGACCGGAAAGTGTGACAATAGAGTTATATCGGGATGACGAATTATATAAGGAAGCTGTTTTAAATGAATCTAACGGATGGCGCTATACCTGGAAAGAGCTGGATGCAAAAAATCCGGTTACCAAAGAAGAGTATGTATATGAAATAAAGGAGGCCAAATTTGATCATCTTACCGGTGATGTAAAGACCGGATATCGGGTGCGGTATGAGAGAGTAGCACCTTCTGATGAAAACAGGTATGAATATACAACAACTGTTATTACAAATAAACATGAACCGGAAAAAGGGAAAATAAAAATCTATAAAATCATAGACAGTGAGGAAATTTCATGGGATAAATGGGTTCCTAGATTTGAGTTTACGTTGAAAGGCATAGTAGATAATAATCATTCTTATGAAGAGGTGAAAGCAATCACCTTTACAGAAGAAGAGGTAGAAGTACTGAAACAGGAATCAGGAAGTTCAATGATAAAAAAAGAAGTTGTTTTTGAAGATCTAGAAGATGGTACCTATACAGTTACAGAGTCGGGAATGGAAAAGTATTATGAATTGTTTCATATAGAAAGTGACAGTCCCGGAGTGACGGTAAACTCAGACAATGTGATTTTCAAGGTAGGAGAAGGGAATTCAGGGACAGGAGATATGGAAGCATCTTTTGTCAATAACGCTAGAAAGGGAAGCGTAAAAATCCGAAAATCAGAGGACGATGGTACACCACTAAAAAATGTGGAATTTGCTATTTTTGACAAAGCAGGCAACGAAGTGAAGAGAGGTACGTCGGATGAAAACGGTGAGCTGTTATTCGAGAATTTGAAGATTGGTGAGTATATAGTCAGAGAAACAAAAACAATTGAAGGAAAGTCGTTATTAGCAGAGCCGATTAAAGTAAGTATTCCTTTTGTTATGACAAAAGAAGAATCGAGAGAGCAAAATGCGGATATGAGTAAAGCTGTTGAATCCGAAAATAAATATTATTTTTATGATCTGACTTATCATGTAACGAATAGTGTGACACTTAGCTTACCTGAGACAGGAGGCTTAAAAAAATATGGATGGCTGATGTCAGGGCTTGCTCTCATAATCATAGGTGTTTTCTGCTCGAATAAGAAAAGAAAAAGAAGATGCAAGAGAAAAAGGGGGATAATCGGTGAGAAGGAGAAGAAAGGACAATAGGATCCTGAAAAAGTATCTTTTACAGTTGGTATTTGTTCTTATTGCCCTGATGAGTGTCATGTGGATTTTAAGTTACGGAGTGAAAGCCGCTACCGGATATAAAACAGGGCATATCACACTGCGCATTCATGATGATTTCTATGGTGTATCAACTGCAGTCATCAAGGTGTCTGATGACGAAACATTCAGTTCATCAGCCGCAAGGACATATGCAGTTGAAATCTCAAGCAGCAATGGTGGACCCCATAGTATTACACTTGGAAGTACTTCTGTGACGACCAAAAAAGATTCGGTTGGTAAATATAATATCTTTAACATTAGCGTCAAATACTATCAACAGCCATATACGATACTCAAAAGTGCAACGACAACGAAAGTAAATGGTTATACCGGAAGATTTAATTTCAATACTTATAATGCTGAGAATACAGGTTCCTCTACTTTAACGGCAGGTATTTCAGATGTGAAAGTGTTGCGGACAATCAATCTGCAGATACATGCGGTACATCTGGGTGTTCGTACGGATGACGACGGTAACCGGGATTATGGTTCTGCTGATATCTATTATGAAAGACCTCAGTATACTGTTGATTTTGAAGATGGAAATGGCGGTACTTACGGAAAGCAGTCTGTCCGCAGAGGGATGAATGCAATTGAACCGGATATAGATCCGGTAAAAACGGGGTATCATTTTAATGGATGGCAGACGCTTGGCCCCATCTATAATAATCAGACAATTCCTGCAATTTGGGAAGCGAAAACCGGAACTTATGTGTATCATGCAAATGGAGGTACAGGAGAACCGATGGGAGACACTGTTCTGGAATATGGAAGTACGGGTACTCTTTCTAAAAACACATATATAAGGAAAGGATATCTGTTTCTTGGATGGGGGATGACACCTTCCGCAGGCTGTAAGGAGATAAAGTATCTGGATGAAGATACGCTTATGTATAATGAAGATAGTAGTAAAACCATAGATTTGTATGCAGTATGGCAAAAAGAGAATACGAATTTTAATATGAATAATGTAATAGAAGATAAAGATATGTTTACGGGAAGTACGAAGTTAGAAGGAGGAGCCGGAACGATATATGATAAAAATCATACGAGTTCTGAGTATGCACATAGAGATTCCGAAGAGTATCCCGGATATTTCACAGAGAAGTAGCAAAAGCAAACTTTGGGTTGACAGTTTCTTTGGATAATGAGAAAATCGTTATATGGAAAAAAGAGGAAATTATCAGAAAAAACCATATATTACGATTTTACTGGCGATAGCGAATGTCATAGTATTTTTCGTGCTGACAGCACAAGGTATGACAGAAGATCCGGAATTCATGCTTTATCATGGGGCAATGTATGTACCTTATATAGTAGAGAATGGAGAATATTACCGACTGTTTTCCAGTATGTTTTTGCATTTTGGATTTGATCATTTGATGAATAATATGATCGTACTTGTAGTGATCGGTTCAAATCTGGAGCAGGAGCTGGGAAAGATTAAGTATTTGATCATATACTTTGCGAGTGGTTTCTGTGGGAATGTTCTGTCGGCTATATGTGATATCCGTATAGGGAGTTATGCGGTTTCGGCAGGAGCTTCGGGTGCAATATTCGGAGTGATCGGTGCACTTCTTTACGTGGCTATTCGCAATCGGGGACGGATTGGAACGATTAACGGCAGAGGAATTATTTTTATGATTGTTGTGTCGTTGTACTATGGCTTTACAAGTGGCGGAGTGGATAATGCAGCCCATATAGGTGGGCTCATATCCGGCTTTATACTGGCAGTATTACTTTACTGGAAGCGTAAGAGTAAATACCGTCGGACTTTCAGGGGATGATGATACAGTAAGAGTGCCTCTGTGGGCGAAGGCGATTCGTTTTGCGATGGCAAGACCAAGGCCTGTACCTCCGGATTTGTAAGTTATAAATGGGTCAAAAATATGTTGTATGTGTTCCGATGATATGCCACAGCCATTATCCGATATTTTGATAATGATATGTGTGTACTCCTGGGATGTATCGTTCTCGTTTTTGGCGGATAAGAGATTACCTGCCGGAAAAACTTCCATAGAGATTTTCGGACAGGAAGATTTCCCGGAAAGCACAGCGTCTTTCGCGTTTCCTAAAAGGTTAAGAAGGAGCTGACGTATTTTGACACTATCGCAGACAATATCCGGAAGATTTGAAAAGATCCGGGATAGGAATTCGATTTTTGTATCTGCTATGGCGGCGGCAAATGAGAGCGAGACTGTCTTAAAGAAAGTATCGCTGTCTATGAGAGAAGGATTTAATTTGCTGCCATTATTATAGGAAGAGAGTTCTTCTAATAACAATTTGATATATTCTACGTCTTGCACAAGCTGATCCCAGTACTTAAAGGTGGCAACTTCCGGGTGCTGAGAAGAGATAAGCTGCAGGGTACTGTAAACAAGTGTCAGAGGATTTCTGATTTCATGGCTGATTGTACTGATCGTCATTTGATGTGAGTCAAGAAGACGGGTAAGGAGTTCTGCTTTTTCAGGACTTTCTTCCATGATCTGTTGTAATTTGTCGTAATCTGTTTCTGAAAACATAGTAATTACCGCCCTTTCTGACTAAAAAGTTTAGCGTTGGACAGAGAAATAATCAATGAAAAAAATAATGCAAAAAAAGACATTTTTAGACTATAAGTTTTTCAGAAAGGAAGGATAACGAACATGAAAGATGAAAATTGTATTTTTTGTAAACTGGCAAATGGAGACATTCCGACATCAACACTTTATGAGGATGAAGATTTCCGTGTGATTCTGGATGCAAGCCCGGCTTCAAAAGGACATGCACTGATCATACCGAAGGAGCATTATGCGAATCTTTATGAATTGGATGATGAACTTGCAGGAAAAGCAATGATCCTTGCAAAGAAGATGATTACAAAGCTGACAGATGTACTGGGATGTGATGGTTACAATCTGGTTCAGAATAACGGGCCGGCAGCAGGACAGACCGTTTTTCACTTCCATCTTCATATGATCCCGAGATATAAGGATGACAATGTGGGACTTGGCTGGAATATGGGAGAGCTTACAGAGGAAGATAAGAACGATATTTTATCCAGGATGTAAAGGCATATAAGGGATACCTGATATGAAAAGAGATTCCCGAAGTAAGCGTAAAAAAGAAGATTACTTTAAGAGTAAGATTTTGAGGAAAAAGTAGTATAACAGAAAGAGAAGGATATTCAAGTGGGAGTTAATTCAGATGAGAACGACCAGTACACTGAGCTTTACAATGCAAATGTAAATGCAGTGTACAAAACGGCACTGCATTACTCCGGAAATCAACATACGGCAGAAGAAATTGTGCAAGAGGTTTTTTACAAGCTGTATATTAACAGAAAAAACATTAATATAGATGCAGTCAATTCATGGCTTCTCACTACGGCAAAGCGTATGGCATTGAACTATAAAAGAGATTATAGTCGTGAGGTTCCGGCTGAAGAAATCTATGACGACACGGAAAACGGTATGTACACAGAAAGCCCTGAAGAAGAGTTTATCGTAAATCTGTATCATAGCGAATGTCAGGAACTTTTAGACAGGATTTTAGATGAGCTGTATCGAGTGAACACAAGATGGTATGATGCAATTACCATTACATACCTTCTGGAAAAACCACAAAAGGAAGTGGCAGAAAGTATGGAGGTGTCGTTGGAAGTACTGCATAGTATGTTGTATCGGGCGAAGAAGTGGATTCAAAAGAATTATAAGGAAGAATACGAACGCTTGAAAAGGTTATAAAAACAGGTGTCAATTTGACACCTGTTTTTATGATATTGTCGCATTGAGCGACAGCGAGTTTATTTTGAAACAGATTCAATCAGATCAATGATCGTATCAATAGAGTTCTGCTGAGAGGAAGATTTCATAGCTGTGATGTATTGTTCACGGTTTTTATACAAGTTATTGATTGCACCGAGAAGGATTTCATCCGTTAACATTTCTTCTTCCAGAACCATACTGAAGCCCTGGCGTTCAAAAGAGCGGGCATTCAGAATCTGGTCTCCGCGGCTTGCGTTAGCGGAAAGAGGAATCAGAAGATTTGGCTTATGTAATGCCAGAAGTTCACAGATAGCATTCGCTCCCGCACGGGAGATGACAATATCCGTGAGTGCGAAAAGATCCTTTAATTCTTCTTTGATATATTCAAATTGTGCGTAGCCTTCGAGACCCTTTAAGGATTCATCGATTTTTCCGCGACCACACAGATGAATGACCTGATAGGATTTCAAAAGCTCCGGAAGAATTGAGCGCACCGCATTATTTACCGCAACAGCACCAAGACTTCCGCCGACAACTAAAATAACCGGTTTGTCAGAGGTAAATCCTAAAAATTCACGGGCTTTATATTTGTCACCGCTTAAAAGCTCCTGACGGATCGGGGAGCCGGTAAGGACTGCTTTGCCGTCCGGGAGATACTGGAGAGTCTCCGGAAAATTACAACATACTTTTGTGGCAGCAGATAGAGAAATCTTGTTGGCAAGTCCCGGGGTCATATCGGATTCGTGAATGATAGTTGGGACATGGCAGCGCTTTCCTGCCAGTACAACAGGGACAGATACGAATCCTCCCTTAGAAAAAATAACATCAGGTTTCAGTATCTTTACCAGTTTTTTCGCATCGTTCATGCCCTTCAGAACACGGAATGGATCTGTAAAATTCTGGACACTGAAATAGCGGCGGAGTTTTCCGGTGGCAATTCCGTGATAAGGAATTCCGAACTGTTCGATAAGTTCCTTTTCGATACCGTTATACGAACCAATATAGTGAATATCGTACTGCAATTCTTTAAGGCGCGGAAGAAGAGCAATATTTGGGGTGACATGACCGGCAGTGCCGCCTCCGGTTAAGATAATACGTTTCATAGTGACCTCCCAAGATGAAATAATCTTTTACTATATTTTCAAATATAATATGATATAGTTATATTATCGTTTTCGTTGAGTTTGGTCAAGAGGGACCAGGCAGAGTGTGCAATTTTAAGAGGTGTTTATTTATGAAAAATCAAGAGGATCATATTGCGCAGACGCTGAAAGAGGGTCTGCAAAATGAGGCAGAAGCCATCAGAGAGGAAATCCGCAATGCGGACATTGAAGATATATCCGATGAGCAGAAAGAGGCGATTCAGAAGAAGCTGCAGGCAAAGATTGCTCAGTATGAAACAGAGTTTTCCGATGAGCTTACGGATATGGATATCTATGCAAAATTATCAAAAGAAGACAGAGAAGCGTTAGAGCTTGGGCGTAAGATGAAAGAACGGCAACAGCGCGTGCGCAAAAAACGCAGCCGGAAACTGTATTTTGCACTGGCAGCAGC
>JBJEMB010000087.1:0-3151 GCA_051879455.1 Lachnospiraceae bacterium | reverse complement strand
TACTCATCACGCGGATCTGCGGCACTTCTCTTCTATTCCCGTCTGCCAAAATGTAAACGCTTACAATTTTTCTTGAAAAACCCTTGCATATTTCCTGATTATGTTGTATAGTATTTTCAGAAATAAAAAGAAAAGTTGCTTATGTCTAAAAATGTAAGCGCTTACAAAAACTCAACCAATTAATCAATGGAGGTAGCAAAACATGAGCACTAATGTAAAAGAGACAGTAATCCAGTTTGGCGAAGGCGGATTCCTGCGCGGATTCGTAGATTATTTCTTCCACAAACTTCAGGAGAAGGGTTTATACGATGGCAAGATCGTGGTAGTACAGCCGATCGAAAGAGGTATGTGCCAGATGCTGGCAGATCAGAACTGCGAATACAACCTGTTCCTTCGCGGTATTGACAATGGCCAGGTAGTTAATGAGCATACTCATGTAACATCCATTTCCAGAGCGCTGAATCCATACACACAGTACGATGAGTACATTGCTCTGGCAACCAGCCCTGACATCCGTGTTCTGGTTTCCAACACAACAGAAGCCGGTATCGAGTACATCGGAACAGAAAAGCTGACTGATATGCCTCCAAAGTCCTATCCTGCCAAGCTGTGCCAGTTCTTATACAAGAGATTCCAGGCCGGTTTAAAGGGACTGATCCTGCTTCCCTGCGAGCTGATCGATGACAACGGCGACAATTTAAAGAAGTGTGTTCTGCAGTATGCTGATCTCTGGGAGCTGGGCGATGAGTTCAAAAACTGGATCGAGACAGAGAATGACTTCTGCAGCACTCTGGTAGACCGTATTGTAACCGGATATCCGAGAGACGAAATTGAGGAACTGACAAAGCAGATCGGCTACCAGGACAACCTGATCGATACTGCAGAGATCTTCCATCTGTGGGTAATCGGCGGAAACCATGAGGACGAGCTTCCATTCCAGAAGGCCGGATACAATATCGTCTGGACCGACGATGTACATCCATATAAGAAGAGAAAGGTTCGTATCTTAAACGGCGGCCATACTTCCATGGTGCTGGGCGCATATCTGTACGGCCTTACCACTGTAGGCGAGTGCATGAAGGATGAGAAGGTATCCGCATTCCTGAAGAAGTGTATCTTTGAGGAGATCATTCCTACTATCGGCGATACCGAGGACAACCGCAAGTTCGGTGCTGCTGTTATGGAGCGCTTCTCCAACCCATTCATCAAGCATCAGCTGTTAAGCATTGCATTAAACTCCGTAAGCAAGTTCCAGGTACGTGTACTTCCTACCATTCTGGAATTCAAGGAGAAATTCGGCAAGTATCCGTCTGCTCTGACCTTCTCCATGGCAGCACTGATCTCCTTCTACCGCACCGACAAGGCAAACGACGGCGAAGAAATCATGCAGTTTATGAAGACCGCATCCGTAGAGGATATTATGAAGCGTCAGGATTACTGGCAGGCTGACTTAACAGACATGATCCCGATGGTTCAGGAGTACTATGACCTGATCCAGTCCAAGGGCATGGCAGCAGCTTACGACGCAGTTCTGTAATCTGCAGAAATTCAGTTTTTCGTTCAGGCAATACAGGGGATAAGAGTATTACATATAGAAGGGGCATCATTTCAGAAACGTGAATTGAAATGATGCCCTTTTTGTATTAAAGGGAAGTTCTATAGAAAGCTTTCCCTCCGGATATTGTGGGTAATACGGATACGGAAACTTAACTTAAACAGTCGTACAATTGACAGACTGACGATAATTTTCTATACTTATTTTGTACTTCGCAGGCGCTTCTGTCCTGCAGGGCCGATAATTCTCTATTATCTTTTGCGTATGCTCACGCAGCAATTCAAGTAAACAGTTTGACAGGATATTGCGGGGAGAGTGATGCCTTTGATTGTGCTGCCTTATTATTGAATAAAACAATTGTACACGATATAATGGAGGAAAGTATATATGGGAGATATTGCGTATCAAAATAAAGATATAGCATCAAAAATCACGGCAGAATCCATGGTGGGAAGGACACTCTCGGCTTTTGGATTTCCCGATCTGAAAGTGGTACAGCTGCTGCCGACGAACCTGCCTGCAATCGAAAGTAATGAACTGCGCCTGGATAATCTGTTCCGGTTGGAAGACGGTTCAATTGCGATCATTGATTATGAATCCGTATTTACAAAGAGTAATTTTGTAAAATATCTGAATTATGCCGCACGGGTTTTGAAACGATATGTTAATGAAGGAAAACTGGATGCAGTTGAAAAACTGAGAATTTTGGTGATCTATACGGCTGATGTGGAACGGGCTCAGGAAGTATATGATCTGGGAGATCTGATTCTCAATGTAGAGTCTGCTTATCTGGTGAATATGAATTCTGATGAAATCTACAGAAGGTTAAATCAAAAGATTCATGAAGGAAAGCTTACAGAGGAAGAACTTGCACAGCTTATGCTTCTGCCGCTTACTATAAAGGGAAACAACGAGAAGCAGGGCTATATTAAAAAGGCGGTGGAACTTGCCAGACGCCTTTCTGACCATGAACAGTCTATAAAAGCAATAGCAGGAATCCTGACGTTTACGGATAAAGTAATTGATGAAAAATACGCGAAAAAAATAAAGGAGGAACTGAAAATGACGTTGGTAGAACAATTGATTTTTAAAGATGGATTAGAAGAAGGTAGATCAGAGGGAGAACGCCTGAGCATGATTGAATTGATTCGTAAGAAATATATAAAGGGCAAGACGCTTCCGGCAATAGCGGAGGAACTGGAAGCCAGCGTGGAAGAAATACAACCGATTCTGGAATGTGTTATAAAGCATCCGGAGGCAACCAAGGAAGAGATTATGGAGCAGCTGAAATAGTTGAATAACAGGTAAAACGTATACATCTTCTGTGTAAAACCATATTTTGTATAGATATAAATACAAAATATGAAACCCTCTCGTTTTTTGTAATGATTACGTAAGAAAATGCACAGGTAAATGTTATGGTATTTTTTAAGAATCTGTACTATACTAATTGCGTGTGATGGAGATGGTTATCTTCTGGAAAGAAAATGTCAGGTTATAGCATTTCTAGCAGAATTTGCAAAAAATGCAAAAAAACTATTGATAATTTTCCTTATCCGAAGTATAATCAACTCGTAATGCAGAAAAAGGAATTTC
>JBJEMB010000086.1:0-3154 GCA_051879455.1 Lachnospiraceae bacterium | reverse complement strand
GTTGGATACAAAATTGAAAAACAGGCATAAACTTGCCATTTTAATCATGATTCTGGCTGTGCTGATTCCGGCAGAAATTATGGTAGAAAAGGCCAAACCGGCATATGAACAGATGATGGAGTGGGTGGAAGAAGAAAAAGGTAAGATACAGTGTTCTGAAGAATTTATGGAAAAATTTGTGGAGGCAGTCTATGTTCTTTACAATACAGAACAGACAGAGGAGGGATCTTCTGAACATGCCAAACAGGTAGAAGATTTGCTGAATGGTGAAGGATACGAAAGTTACTGTGTGGATTATGGCGGTCTGGATATTCTGAATTTTCTTACACGCGTGGACTATCGTGTGTTAGATGAAAATGGACAGGACGTAACGAAGATCATGGCATCGAATGCATCTGAAGTATTAAATGAGAAAGAGATGAATTATTATGGATTAGGTGTTACGATTTCTTATGATGAGCATGGACTTCCGACGGGGAAAATTAAGAAAAGCAATTTTAAGCAAAAACAAAATGAACAGCTGAGAAAATGTCTGGCGAAAGGTATGAACCGAACGGCTCTTTTAGAACTTTCGAAAGACCAGGAATATGTAGATGAACCTATTGAGTTTAAAACACCCAGAAACAGAACCTATTACTTTGCAATTTCCAGAGATGAACTTGAGAATTATGTGGAAGAGTACATGGAAATATCAGAAGGGCATCTCATTTCGGCTGCGCCAGACTGGATGATGAATTTACTTCTTTTCTGTATGCTTGGTGTGGCATTAGTGGCGCTGGTTCTTCCAAGCTTTAAACGACTTTGCACAGGGGACGAAAAGGTGTTTTTGGTACCTTTTGAGATTCCGATTGCAGCGCTTTTTGGTGTCATTGCCTTATCCATAGATTTGATTGGTGTCTGGGTTTTACAGAAAAAAGGAAGTGTGTCCATTGTAGATCACCTCATATGGATCACAGTGTTTGCTGTCATCTATTGGTCCGTGACTTGCCTTCGACATATTTTCAGCATGGGACCAAAACAGTACATTTTACAATATTCACTGATTGTTACTCTTTTACGGGTGCTTAAGAAAGAGACGAAAAAAGCGCTGGCAGCAGGACGGAATGGGCTGGATAACATCTATCATTCTTTTGACGAGATTGATTTTCGTGAACAGAATAATAAGGCAATCTTAAAGATTGTAGGTTTGAACTTTGGAATTTTATTTTTGATCACCTGCATGTGGTTTGTAGGAACTGTAGCGTTGATCATTTATTCTGTTCTTTTGTTTTTCATCCTTCGGAAGTATTTTAATGATTTAAAGGGCAAGTATGAACGCATTCTCAATGTGACGAATCAGATGGCAGAAGGAAAGCTGGATGTGGAACTTGATGAAGATCTTGGAGTTTTTAATTCCTTTAAAAATGAGCTTGTAAAAATTCAGGATGGTTATCAGAAAGCAGTGGAAAAAGAGGTGAAGAGCCAGCGGATGAAAACGGAACTTATCACAAATGTTTCTCATGACTTAAAGACACCGCTGACAGCGATCATCACCTATGTAAACCTTTTGAAAGATGAGAAAGATGAGAATAAGCAAAAAGAATATATTGATGTACTAGAGAGAAAATCCATGAGATTAAAAGCGTTGATTGAGGATTTGTTTGAAGTCAGTAAAGCAAGCAGTAAAGATGTGACACTTCATTTATCGGATGTAGATGTTGTGAACCTCTTTAAGCAGGTACATTTGGAACTTGCAGAAAAATGCGATGCGGCAGATCTTGATTTTCGATGTACCTATCCGGAAGAAAAACTTGTGTCAGAGCTTGATGGACAAAAAACCTATCGGATTTTTGAAAATCTGCTGGTGAACGTGACAAAATATGCGATGCCAGGTACAAGAGTCTATGTAAAGATTGAAAAAGAGGAAGATATGGTTTCGGTGCAGATTATGAATATTTCCGTCAACGAGCTTAAGGTAAGCGGTGGAGAGCTTACAGAGCGATTCGTGAGGGGTGATCTTTCAAGAAACACCGAAGGGTCAGGACTTGGTCTTGCAATAGCAAAAAGTTTCACAGAACTTCAGAAAGGAAGCTTTCGGATTGATGTGGAAGGGGATCTTTTTAAGGTAAAGGTAACATTTCCGTTAAAAAATAAATAATAGACGATTTGGTTGACAAATGTCGGGTTTTCACATATTATATGTTCTATACGGAAAAGACATGGAACGGAAAGAGTAACAGTGTATGAAACCGACAGAGAGAGACCGTCACCGGCTGTAAGCGGTCTTAGGGGAAGTATCTGTGAAGTGCATCCGGGAGTTGATTCGGCGAATTTACAGTAGCCGGGTACGAGTGACACGCGTTAAGTGTATCGAGTGGAGAAGAGATTTCTTTGCCGGTCAGATGTATCGTGCTTAGAGAAGTTCTTCTTTATAAGAGTGGAACCGCGGAGTATATGCTTCGTCTCTTGAAATTTCAGGAGACGGAGCTTTTTTAGTGTTACAGAAAGCCTGAAAGAACACTTCGTCTCTTTCATCAAAGAATTACTTTTAAGGAGCGTAGAAATTATGGGGATGATATCGTATATCAAAGAAGAAATTCAGGTAATCAGAGAGCGAGATCCTGCCATAAAGTCAAACATGGAGGTGTTTTTGTACCCCAGTTTTAAGGCAATCCTAAGCTATAGGATCGCGCACAAGTTTTATGTGAAAAAACACTATTTTCTGGCAAGATGGATTTCGCAGCGCGCAGTGAGAAAAACAGGAATTGAGATCCATCCGGGAGCAACCATCGGGAAAGGGCTTTTTATTGACCACGGAAGCGGAGTGATCATCGGCGAGACCGCAGAGCTTGGTGATAACGTTACGCTTTATCAGGGAGTCACTCTTGGTGGTACAGGTAAGGAACAAGGCAAACGTCATCCGACTCTCCGGGACAATGTCATGGTCAGTGCCGGAGCAAAAGTCCTTGGATCATTTACCATCGGAGAAAACTCTAAGATTGGCGCAGGTTCGGTTGTATTAAAAGAAGTGCCGCCGAACTGTACGGTAGTAGGTGTTCCGGGAAGAATCGTAAAGAAAGACGATGTAAGGATGCCGAGGGCAGATATGGATCAGGTACATTTGCCTGACCCGATCAGCAATGATATTATTGAACTTCAGAAAGATAATATTCGT
>JBJEMB010000085.1:0-18414 GCA_051879455.1 Lachnospiraceae bacterium | reverse complement strand
TTGAGTATAGCATTATTTTTACAGGAAGGTCAACGGGTTGAGAGTGTAATTTTCGAAAGTATGAAAACATTGTAAATTCTTTTTGTATGGGATATACTAAAACCATAAGTATAGAAATACCATAAATAAAGACAGGGGTAATTTATGAAACATAAACACATTATCAAAGAAGTTATGCCGGGCAGTATTGCCAAGGAGCTTGAGATTGAGCCGGGTGATTGTCTGCTGTCTATCAATGGCAATGAAATAGAGGATGTATTTGACTATCATTTTTATGTGAATGATGAATATCTCAATGTTTTGATTGGGAAGTCGAATGGTGAAGAGTGGGAGTTAGAGATTGAGAAAGATTTGGAGGAAGATCTTGGGATTGAATTTGAACAGGGGCTGATGGATGAGTACCGTTCCTGTAGAAATAAATGTATGTTTTGCTTTATTGATCAGATGCCGAAAGGGATGAGGGACACACTTTATTTTAAAGATGATGACTCAAGGCTTTCTTTTTTGCAGGGGAATTATATTACACTTACAAATATGAGTGATCATGATATTGACCGGATCGTGAGGTATCATCTGGAGCCGATCAATATTTCTTTTCATACAACAAACCCGGAGCTTCGCTGCAAGATGCTTCACAATCGTTTTGCGGGAGATGCCCTTAAAAAAGTGGACACGCTTTATGAGGGAGGTATTCAGATGAATGGTCAGATCGTTCTGTGTAAAGGGGTGAATGACGGAGAAGAGCTGGAGAAAAGTATCCGTGACATGTCTCGTTATGTACCGTGTCTGCAGAGCGTATCTGTCGTTCCGGTTGGACTTACAAAGTATCGTGAAGGATTATATCCGCTGGAACCATTTACAAAAGAAGACGCGAAAGAGGTTCTTAAGACGATCCATAAATGGCAGAAGAAAATTTATGATGAGTATGGGATACATTTTATCCATGCAGGAGATGAGTGGTATATTCTGGCGGAGGAGGAAGTGCCGGAGGAAGAACGCTATGATGGATATCTACAGCTTGAAAATGGTGTTGGTATGCTTAGGCTTCTGGAAAATGAGTTTGCCGAGGCTTATGAGTCTTTAGATGGGGATGATCGGAGAAGAGAAGTGTCCCTGGCAACAGGAAAGCTTGCATATCCGTATATTCAGAGCTTTGCTGACCGGCTGATGAAAAAATTTCCGAATACAAAGATTTATATTTATTGTATCCGCAATGATTTTTTTGGAGAGCTTATTACTGTGTCCGGCCTGATTACAGGGCAGGATCTGATCCATCAGCTTAAGGATAAGCCGCTTGGAGAGAAGCTTTTGTTACCTTGTAATATGTTTCGCAGTGAAGAAGAGGTATTTTTGGATGATATTACGCTTTCTGAACTCAGTGAGACTTTACAAGTTAGGACAGATATTGTAAAATCAAGCGGACGAGACTTTATAGAAGCAATTATAGATTGAGAACAGGAGATAGATTATGAGTAAACCAGTAGTAGCGATTGTGGGGAGACCGAACGTTGGAAAATCCACACTTTTTAATGCGCTGGCAGGAGAAAAGATTTCTATTGTAAAAGATACGCCGGGTGTTACCAGAGACCGTATTTACGCAGATGTGTCCTGGCTTGACAGAGATTTTACCATGATAGATACAGGTGGAATCGAGCCGAACAGTAAGGATATTATTCTTTCTCAGATGAGAGAGCAGGCGCAGATTGCCATTGATACTGCCGATGTTATTATATTCATCACAGACGTGCGGCAGGGACTGATTGATGCGGATTCTAAGGTTGCCGATATGCTGAGACGTTCCGGAAAGCCGGTTGTTCTTGTGGTGAACAAGGTTGACAGTTTTGATAAATTCATGTCGGATGTATATGAGTTTTATAATCTTGGAATCGGTGATCCGATTCCGATTTCTGCTGCTTCAAGGCTTGGAATCGGTGATATGCTTGATGAAGTGATTTCATATTTCCCGGAAAAAACGGAAGAAGAGCAAGAGGATGAGAGACCGAGAATCGCGATTGTAGGAAAGCCTAATGTAGGAAAATCTTCAATCATCAATAAGCTTTTGGGTGAACAGCGTGTGATTGTATCCGATATTGCAGGTACAACAAGAGATGCCATTGATACTGAGATCGTTCACAATGGAAAAGAGTATGTGTTCATTGATACGGCAGGTTTAAGAAGAAAGAACAAGATAAAAGAAGAGCTTGAGCGTTACAGTATTATTCGTACGGTAACTGCTGTTGAGCGTGCAGATGTGGTGCTGGTCGTGATTGATGCTTCCGAAGGCGTGACAGAGCAGGACGCTAAGATAGCAGGTATTGCACATGAGCGAGGAAAAGGAGTCATCATTGTTGTAAATAAATGGGATGCTATTGAAAAAAATGATAAGACAATGCGCAAATATGAAGATGAAATCCGCAGAGTCCTTTCATTTATGCCATATGCGGAGATTATGTATGTGTCTGCTGAGACAGGACAGAGACTTCCTAAACTTTATGACATGATTGATATGGTAATTGAAAATCAGACTCTTCGAGTAGCAACCGGAGTTCTGAATGAGATTATGATGGAGGCAGTCGCTATGCAGCAGCCACCGTCAGATAAGGGAAAGAGACTGAAGCTTTATTATATCACGCAGGTATCAGTAAAACCGCCGACATTTGTTATATTTGTCAATGATAAAGAACTGATGCATTTCTCTTATACGAGATATCTGGAAAATAAAATTCGCGAGGCATTTGGATTCAGGGGAACCTCTCTTAAATTCTTTATTCGTGAGAGAAAGGAAAAGGAACGCTAGATATGGAAAGAATAATATGTGTGCTTATAGGATATGTATTTGGCCTTTTCCAGACCGGATATATCTATGGAAAACTTCACAATATTGATATTCGTAAACAGGGAAGCGGCAATGCCGGAACAACGAATGCACTTCGGACATTGGGATGGAAGGCGGGACTTATTACATTTCTCGGTGACTGTTTTAAATGTGTATTTGCCGTTTTGGCTGTACATATCATTTTTAAGAATAGTCATCCGGATATTTTACCGCTTCTTTCTATGTATGCAGGTATGGGCGCGATTTTAGGACATAATTTTCCGTTTTATATGAATTTTAAAGGTGGAAAGGGAATTGCGGCGACAGCCGGACTCCTTCTTAGTACGACGAACTGGTGGATGGTACTGATCTGCCTGGTTGCATTTGTAGGAATTGTGGGGGTTACAAGATATGTTTCCGTAGGCTCACTGGTAGTGGTGATTTTATATCTGTTGGAAATCCTTTATCTCGGACAGACAGGTGCATTTGGGATGGAAGCAGCTTATCTGCATGAGATGTATGTGATTGTGGCATTTTTGACAGTACTGGCATTTTATAAACATAGAGCAAATATCCAGAGATTGTTACACGGCACGGAGAATAAACTTAGTGTCGGAAAAAATAAACAAAAATAATTACAGGAGGAGTGTATTATGGCAAATGTAGGTATTATGGGAGCAGGAAGTTGGGGAACTGCTCTTGCACTTTTACTGCACAGCAACGGACACAATGTTACTGTATGGTCAATCAGCGAAGATGAAGTGCAGATGCTGTCCAGAGAAAGAGAGCATAAAAGTAAACTCCCAGGTGTAAAAATTCCAGATGATATGATTTTTACAAGTAATATGGAAGAGGCTATTTGTGGAAAAGATTTTATTGTACTTGCGGTTCCGTCTCCATTTACAAGAAGTACTGCGCGCAATATGAAGACTTATGTTGCAGATGGTCAGATTCTTGTGGATGTTGCAAAAGGAATTGAGGAGTCTACACTTATGACGCTTTCTCAGCAGATTGAGGAAGAGATTCCGCAGGCAGATGTGGCAGTTCTTTCCGGACCGAGTCATGCAGAGGAGGTAGGAAGGGGACTTCCGACAGCGGTAGTTATCGGTGCAAAGACAGAAAAGACAGCGAAATACCTGCAGGAAATGTTCATGAACAAAGTATTCCGCGTATACATTAGTCCAGACAGGCTTGGTATGGAACTTGGTGGTTCTCTTAAAAATGTAATTGCTCTTGCAGCAGGTATTGCTGACGGAATGGGCTACGGAGATAATACAAAGGCAGCTTTGATCACTCGTGGTATTGCAGAGATCTCTCAGCTTGGAGTGAAGATGGGTGGAGCAATCGAAAGTTTTACCGGACTTACAGGAATCGGGGATTTGATCGTAACCTGTGCCAGCAAGCACAGCCGTAATCGAAAAGCAGGATATCTTATGGGACAGGGAAAATCCATGCAGGAAGCAATGGATGAAGTACAGATGGTAGTTGAAGGTGTATATTCTACTAAGGCTGCCGTAAAACTCGGTAAGAAATATGGGGTTCCTATGCCAATCGTAGATAAAGTAAACGAAGTACTCTTTGAGGGAAAAGACCCGAGAGAAGCCGTTGATGAGCTGATGCTCAGAGACTCCAGAGCAGAGCACAATGCACTTCCTTGGAAAGAATAGGTTATGTTAGAAAATCCATGTTTCATATCCTTCACCAGCGGTCGCGATAAACGCATATCGCAGTTCAGGATAGAAACATGGATTTTTGTTCTATCCTGATGCACTCTTGCATACATTTTATCAGCAAGGCTAAGGGGGTATCGGTATGGATACGTTTCATTTATACAAGGATATGAAGGCTCGGACAAACGGAGAGATATACATAGGAGTGGTGGGACCGGTACGGACTGGAAAGTCTACATTTATCAAACGGTTTATGGATGTGCTGGTACTCCCTAAAATGGAAGATGAGCATGGAAAAGAACGTACAAAGGATGAATTGCCGCAGTCGGCTTCCGGGCGTACGATCATGACCACGGAGCCTAAATTTGTGCCAAAAGATGCAGCGACAATAAAATTGTCTGAAGATGTGGAAGTGAAAGTCCGCCTGATTGATTGTGTAGGTTATATGGTAGATGGAGCTTCCGGTCATGTGGAAGGAAAAGAAGAGAGAATGGTAAAGACGCCGTGGTTTGATTATGAGATTCCGTTTACAAAGGCGGCCGGAATCGGGACGAGAAAGGTCATCCATGATCATGCAACCATTGGGATCGTAGTTACGACAGACGGAAGTATCGGAGAGATTGAAAGAGAAAACTATAGGAATGCAGAGGGACAGACAATCAGGGAGCTACAGGCAATCGGGAAACCGTTTGTTGTTCTGGTAAATTCAATTAAACCGTACAGTGAAGATGCACGGAAGGCGGTTGATGAACTGGAAAAAGAATATGGAGTGAAGGCAATTCCGGTAAATTGTGAGCAGTTAAAAGAAGAAGATATTCATAAGATTCTGAAAGAAGTAATGTTCGAGTTTCCAGTGTCTGAAATTCAGTTTTTTATTCCTAAATGGGTTGAGATGCTTCCGAGAGAACATGAGATTAAGCAGGAACTTTTGGGGCATATTCGAAATGTAATGGAAAGGATGAACGAGGTGAGGGATGCGACAAATGGCATTGAGCCTCCGGACAGTCCTTACATAGAAGATATGAAGGTTGATCAGATTGGAATGGATGACGGGTGTATAAAAATCACTATCCGGGTGGCAGAGAAATATTATTACCAGATGTTAAGTGAACTCACAGGAATGGCAATTGAAGGACAGTATGAGCTTATTTCTGCTATGAAAAGCCTTTCTGAATTAAAGACAGAGTATGAAGGGGTAAAAGATGCATTTGCTTCGGTCAAGATGAAAGGTTATGGAATGGTCAGCCCGACAAGAGACGAGATTACGTTAGATGAGCCGACCATTATCAGACAGGGAAATAAATATGGGGTAAAAATCCATTCGAAAGCACCGTCTATTCATTTGATCCGTGCTAATATAGAGACGGAAATTGCACCGATTGTAGGAAGTGAAAAACAGGCACAGGATCTGATTGATTATATAAAGAAAATGAGTGATACAGAAGAAGGAATCTGGGGAACCAATATATTTGGAAAATCAGTGGAAGATCTTGTGATGGATGGAATGAGAAATAAGATGATGTCTATTAATGATGAGAGCCAGGAAAAACTTCAGAATACGATGCAGAAGATCGTAAATGACAGTAGTGGTGGAATGGTGTGCATCATTATCTGAAAAAGAAAAGGAGTCTGTCAGTCAGTAATGAATGGCAGACTCCTTTGTGAAATAATGTAATGAGTTAATCAGATTTTTTGGATACATAAACAATTCCAAATGCACCTATGCCGATATGAGTTCCGATGATTGGTCCGATTCCTCTTACTTTCGGAGATTCGATTTCCAGCCCGCTCTTTTTCAGGGTGTGAATGAAAGCGGCGCAATTTTTCTGATCGTGTGCATATAAAAAGTAAATTGGACAGTTCATATCTGGTTCATCTGCCATCACAAGTTTTGAGACTTGTTTGCATGCATGGCGGATGCCCATCTGTTTACCGCAGAGGGAGACGCTTCCATCTTCCGTGACGGTGATGATTGGCTTTAAATTTGCAAGATTTCCGATCGTAGCGGCTGCTTTGGAAAGACGTCCGCCTTTTGCAAGGTATTCAAGAGTATCCAGTCCGGCATAAATCCGGATCCTTGATTTTAAGTTTTCTACTTCTTTTACGATTTCAGTGGCACTTGCACCTGCATCACGCATTTTTACTGCGCGGTCAACTAAAACTCTCATACCAAGAGTAGCAGTTTTACTGTCAATAATGTAGATGTTTTCATATTGTGCTATGTTTCGTGCAAGGTTGGCATTTTGAAAAGTGCCGCTCAGTGAGCCTGATACAAGAATTGCAATGACAGTATCACCTGCTTCTTTTGCTGCCTCAAAACATTCCAGAAAGCTTGTCGGTGCAGGCTGGGAGGTTTTTGGAAACTCTTTGCTTGTTGTAAGTAATTCAAAAAATTCTTCTTTCGTGATTGTCTTTCCATCCAGGTATTCTGTTTCCCCAAATGTAACGGACATAGGGATACATGTGATTTTACGTTTTTCAATTTCCTGAGCAGAATAATCAGCAGCAGAATCAGTAACGATGCGGATTGCCATAAATGTTATCTCCTTTAGATAGTTGTATATGTTTTTATTGGTTGGTATAATGTGATTAACAGATTAGTCAATGAAATTAGTTCGATAATCAAATAATTCTAATGTAAAAACTATATCTTATAATATTTAAAATGTCAATCTATTAAGAAGGAGAAGAAAACTTTATGGGAGATTTTACACATTTTGATCTGCAGGGAAATGCGATTATGGTGGATGTCAGCGATAAAAATGAAACGGTTCGGGAAGCGACTGCCAGTGGAAGGATTTTGATGTCAGAAGAGTGTTTCAGGCTTGTGAAGACAGGAGGAATGAAAAAGGGAGACGTGCTTGGAGTTGCGCGGATTGCCGGAATTATGGGTGCAAAGAAAACATCCGAGCTGATTCCGCTTTGTCATATCCTGAATTTGACCGGGGTAGAGGTAGAGTTTTTGCTTTCGCCGGAAATCTGCGCGATTGAAGCAAGATGTACTGCTAAGACAGTTGGAAAGACCGGAGTAGAGATGGAGGCATTAACCGGAGTAAATATTGCGCTTCTTACAATCTATGATATGTGTAAAGCAGTAGATAAAGGAATGATGATTGAAGATATCCATCTTCTCAGAAAATCCGGAGGAAAGAGTGGGGAATGGGTAGCGAAAGAAGAACACTTAGAGAAGGTACCAGGAGCAGGAGAGATAAAGCTTTGGTAAAAATATGAATAAAAAATCCGTAAATAAGCAGCAGATATGCGACATTGTGAATAAAATATCAATTCGGTCTTGAAATGCGTAAGAAAGTGAGCGTATAATAGGGAACGGACAAGGGAGTCACACAGATTTGGTGTGGCTCCCTTTATGCATTTTGTGAGAAAAGAGGAGATTTAGCAATGAAAGATTATACATTTAAAGTGCCACAGGACATCGTATTTGGGATGGGATCGTTGAAAAAATTACCAGAGCTTCTCGAAAAAAGTGGTTCTAAGAAGATGATGATCATATCAGACAGGGGGCTTGAAAAAATCGGAGTCGTTAAAAAAATTACTGACATCGTTGAAAATGCCGGAATAGAAACCAGTTCCTTTCTTGATATTTTACCAAATCCAACAGTCGATATGGTGGATGCTGCAACGAATGTTTATAAAGAATCCGGAGCAACAAGTATTGTAGCATTGGGAGGAGGAAGCCCGATGGACGTTGCGAAGGCAGTCGGTGTTCTTGCCAGATATGGAGGCTCTATTACAGAATATGAAGGAGCACATTTAGTACCCGGACCAATTGAGCCGATTATCGCGATTCCTACAACTGCCGGAACGGGAAGTGAGGTTACAGCGTTCTCGGTTATTACAGATACATCGAGAAATTATAAACTGACAGTGTTTAGTTATGAGCTTATACCTAAATATGCACTTCTTGATCCGGAGATGATTATGTCTGTTCCGCCGACGATTGCAGCATCCTGTGGAATTGATGCACTGATTCATGCATGGGAAGCATATACGTCGCTTGGAGCCTCACCGTTTTCGGATGCAATGGCGGAAAAAGCAATGGAATTGATCGGGGGAAATATAAGACGTTTTGTGGCAAACAGAAAAGATGAGGAAGCGGCGTGTGCCATGATGTCAGGAAGCATGTTTGCCGGAATCGCTTTTGCGTGGGCCAGACTTGGAAATGTACATGCGATGTCCCATCCGGTCAGTGCATTTTTCGGAGTGCCGCACGGCGTGGCAAATTCGATTCTTCTTCCGGTAATTGTAGAATACAATGCTCTTGCAGATCATGGACGTTATGAAATAATTTATAATTTTATTCGTGAAAAGAAAGAACCTATTGCAGATTTCAAACCACAGATGCTTGTTGATGAAATTAAAAAGTTAAATGCAGATCTTGGAATTCCAAAGAGTTTATCAGAAGTCGGTGTGACAGAAGATAAGATTCCTCAGATGGCAGAAGATGCGATGAAGAGTGGTAATATTGCTGCAAATCCAAGACAGACAACACTGAAGGATGTGATTGAACTCTATCATAAAGCAATGTAACAAAATGATTGTATAAAAAATAATAATAATCCGTTTTTATCCCGTGGCTATAATTAGGGCTTGCTAAATTATAACTGCGGGTTTTTAATATTTTGATAATGTCTGTCTTCTACAGAAGGCATTTTTTCTTGTTAAGAACCAGGTTTTTTGTTATAATAAAACCTGTTGTTTACGGAGGTTATAGTTTATGCATAGAAAAATTTTGTTACAGTTAAGTATCGTTTTGGCAATATGTATTGTGTCCGAAGGGATTGTATCTGTATTGCCATTTGCGTTTCCGAGTAGTGTGACAGCGATTCTTATACTGGCATTTCTTCTTGGAATGAAAATTTTAAAAGAGGAACAGATACAGGAAACAGCAGACTTTATGCTGTCTTGTATGGCACTGGTATTTGTACCGCTGACAGTGGGAGTAATTGAAGATCTGGAACTTTTAAAGGGGCAGGTGGCTGGTTTTCTGATTGTTGTATTCGTTTCGCTTGTTTTAACATTTCTTGGAACATACGCATCTGTTCGTCTGATCCAGAAGCTGACTGGACGAAAATCAGAACATAAACAGACAGAGAATATGTCAGAGACAAGAAAAGGAGGAGAGGATAGTGAATAGTATTTTATCCAGCGCTTTCTTTGGAATTTTTCTTACAATATTCAGTTTTTATCTAGCTGGTGGAATATCGAAAAGAATAAAATCTCCGCTTGCTAATCCGCTGCTTCTTGCAACTATCATCTGTATTGTGGTCATGAAACTTTTACATGTTTCTTATGATGATTATATGGAAGGAGCACAGTTTGTCTCAATGTTTTTGGTTCCAGTGACAGCAATGCTTGGCCTGTCAATCTATAGACAGAGAAAGATTTTGAAAGAGCAGTTTCTTCCTATTGTAGTTGGATGCCTGTTTGGAAGTTTGCTGTCAATGGGGAGTACAGTTGTGTTATGTCGTATCTTAGTCCTTCACGATGATATTATGTGTTCATTGCTTCCAAAATCAGTGACAACGGCGATTGCGCTTGATATATCTGATCAGCTTGGGGGACTTCGTTCGGTTACATTGATGGCAGTGATCATATGTGGAATCGGAGGGGCAATTATACATCCGCTGATAATTAAGTTGTTGAGGCTTAAGGATCAGGTGGCTATTGGAGTAGCTTTTGGAACCGCAAGTCATGCGATTGGAACCGCAAAAGCGCTGGAAATTGGCGAGGTGGAAGGAGCAGTGAGCGGAGTCGCTATGGGAGTTGCAGGAATCTGTACGGTTATCATTGCATTATTTATTTAAAAGCGTTAAAATTCTAGATAAGAGATTACGAATGACGAGGATTATGGAGGTACACTATGAGAGTAGCAATACTTACAGCAAATACAGCAGCATACAAAGAACTGGAAGAAGATAAAAGCGGACAGAGAATTAAGAAAATCATAGAGAGAGCCGGAGAGCAAGTAGTATTTATGAAGGCTCTTCCAAACGATAGAAAAGTTTTGTCTACTGTTATGCAGAGGATGGCAGATGGAGAACTGGCAGATCTGATTCTGACAACAGGTGGTGCTGGATGTGCGCCGGAAGATTGTATACCAGAAGCAACCATGGAAATTTCTGACCGTCTGGTTCCGGGAATCCCGGAGGCAATGCGTGCCTATATTATGTCACTCACAAAGCGTTCTATGTTAAATCGATGTGTGGCAGGAATCAGGGGAAATGTGTTGATTGTGAATCTTCCGGGAAAAGAAGGGGCTGTAAAAGCAGCACTGGAATATTTGCTTCCTGAGATACAGCATGCGGTGGAAGTTATAAAAGGAGAAGCTTAGGATGACAGTCACTTATCTGTACCACAGTGGATTTGCTGTTGAGATTGATGACATTATGCTGGTGTTTGATTATTATAAAGGAGAACTTCCTAAGACAGCAAAAGGAAAGAAACTTTATGTCTTTTCCAGCCATTATCATAAAGATCACTTTCAGAGAGAGATTTTTGACTGGGCAGAAGAGTATGATGTCACTTATATTCTTTCAAGAGATATACGCGCAAAAGGGCCTGAGGGAAAGACAATTAAGATGCGCAAGAGAGAAGAGATAGAAATAGATGGACTGAAGATAAAGACGCTTCGCTCAACAGATATGGGCGTAGCGTTCTTTGTACGTCTTAATGGAATCACGATTTATCATGCCGGTGATCTGAACTGGTGGCATTGGGAAGAAGAAAGCCCAGATTATAATGAAAAGATGAAACGTGATTATCAGAAAGAGATTCTTTCCATCGAGGGAGAACGTATTGACGTTGCGTTTGTACCACTGGATCCAAGACTTGGTATGGCATACGGATGGGGAATTGATTTCTTTATGAGACATACTGACACGAAACATCTGTTTCCAATGCATCTATGGGGAGGCTATAAGAAAATATCAAAATTTATGGGAGACCCTGTCACAAAAGACTACAGAGACAGAATTGTAAAGATTTCCGGAAGAGGAGAGAGATTCGAGATCTGAAAAATCGTACTGATCTATCATAAAAGATAACAGAAGCGTAGCAGGAGGAGATATGAAGGTAACAATTTATACAGATGGTGCGGCGAGAGGGAATCCAAATGGTCCGGGAGGATATGGAACCGTGTTGGAGTATATAGATTCAAAAGGTGAGCTTCATACAAAAGAACTATCACAAGGGTATAAAAAGACTACAAATAACCGTATGGAATTAATGGCTGTCATTGCAGGTCTGGAAGCGTTGAATCGTCCGTGTGAAGTAGAGCTGTATTCCGATTCAAAATATGTAGTAGATGCATTTAACCAGAGATGGATTGATGGCTGGCTCAAAAAAGGCTGGAAGCGTGGGAAAAATGAGCCGGTAAAGAATATTGACCTATGGAAACGACTTTTGAAGGCAAAAGAATCTCACCAGGTTAAGTTCATCTGGGTGAAAGGTCATGACGGTCATCCTCAGAATGAAAGGTGTGATCTTTTGGCTACTACTGCAGCAGACGGAGAAGATCTGATTGAGGATGTAGAAATAGTTGACTAAAAGAAAAACTATGCTATAATACAAAACTGTGAGTAAGACAGGTAATCGCAGCTGCAGGTGCCGAAAGGCCGCAGGTGAGGAAAGTCCGGGCTTCACAGGGCAGGATGCCGGATAACGTCCGGTGGAGGTGACTCCAAGGAAAGTGCAACAGAAATGTACCGCCTTCTTTTGGAAGGTAAGGGTGGAAGGGCAGTGTAAGAGACTACCGCCCTGCTGGTAACAGCAGGGGCACATGTAAACCCCATTCGAAGCAAGACCGGAAAAAGACGATGTGGCGGCCCGTCACGTCTTAGGTTGGTTGCTGGAACCTTGCGGTAACGTAAGGTCTAGATAGATGATTACCCAATGACATAACCCGGCTTATCGTTTTGCTCATATGAAATGAGATAAAAAAGTAAGGCAGACGCTTTTTTTTGCGCCCGCCTTATTTTTCTATTATTTTCTTCCCAGTCGTCCATCGTACTTCTCTTCACAGTATTTACAGCGGTAAACTTGTTTTTCTTCGTCTGTGAGGACAAATACATGGTCGAGTTCCTGTTCGATAGAAGTGATGCATCTTGGGTTTTTGCATTTGATTACGTTCGTAATTTCTTTTGGAAGATGTAATGTCTTCTTGTCTACGATTTTGGAATCTTTGATAATATTGATTGTAATGCTGTGGTCGATAAAACCTAATACATCAAGATCCATAAAATCAATAGGGCATTCAATTTTCATAATATCTTTTTTGCCCATTTTATTGCTCTTTGCATTTTTAATGATTGCAACACAGCAGTCCAGTTTATCCAGATGAAGGTATTTATAAATATCCATGCTTCGTCCCGCCTGAATATGATCCAGAACAAATCCTTCTTCGATACGTCCAACATTTAATGTATTCTTTACCATTATGTAATCCCTCCTGATTATTTAATATCGGTAATTAACTTTATACTTCGATTTCCAAAAGAGTAAGAATCAGTGCCATACGGATGTATACACCATATTGTACTTGTCTGAAATAAGCGGCACGTGGATCACTGTCAACTTCTACAGCAATTTCATTTACTCTCGGAAGCGGATGGAGAACATACATATCTTTTGGTGCAAGCTCCATCTTTTTGGCATCCAGAATATAGAAATCTTTCATACGTACATAGTCTTCCTCATTAAAGAAACGTTCTTTCTGTACACGTGTCATGTAAAGCAGATCGAGATTTGGAAGGGCGTCTTCCAGACGAACAACTTCTTCATAAGGAATATTCTTTTTGTCCAGTACATCTGAACGGATATAGCTTGGAAGGCGAAGCTCTTCCGGAGAGATTAAAACAAATTTGATACCAGGATATCTAACCAGTGCATGGATCAGTGAGTGAACGGTACGTCCAAATTTTAAATCTCCGCATAATCCAATGGTCATATTATCTAAATGTCCTTTTAATGAACGAATAGTCAGAAGATCTGTCAGAGTCTGAGTCGGATGCTGATGTCCTCCATCACCGGCATTGATGACCGGAATAGAAGAATGTTTGCAGGCAACCATCGGTGCACCTTCTTTTGGGTGACGCATTGCACAGATATCTGCGTAACAGGAAATGGTGCGGATCGTATCAGATACGCTTTCACCTTTTGCAGCGGAACTTGAATCAGCAGAAGAAAATCCCATAATACTTCCGCCGAGATTCAGCATTGCAGCTTCGTGGCTTAATCGTGTACGAGTGCTTGGCTCATAAAAAAGAGTGGCAAGCTTTTTGCCTTCGCAGGCATGTGCATATTTTGCGGGATTGGCTTCGATGTCACCTGCCAGATCCATAAGTTTTTCCAGTTCTTCAACGGAAAAATCCATTGGGCTCATTAAATGTCTCATATGTACCTCCTCAATATACAATGACGTCAAAATTCTTCATATATAATATATTAAAAATAAAATATTTTCAATGTCTGCAGAGTATTTTTTCAAATAATAGTCCTGCGACAAACCATAAAGGTGCATAATCCAGGCGAATCAGTCCTTTAATGTTGAGTGGACTTTCACTGTAATCCCATGGGCAAGCTTTGAAACGACGAAGAAAGGAACCTGTGATATATTCTCCGACAAAGATGAATATTGTGTAAATACTGCCTCTTAACCATACACTTTTATCTTTTATATGAGTGCAGACAGGGTGCAAAAGGCATGCAAGGCCGTAGATGGGAAACATCCAAATAGAAGTGTTCCCAATCAGTTTTGGATTTTTATCTGCCACGCAGTGAAGGCTTGTAAAGACAATTTCCATACACCATCCGGCAGTACCGCATGTAAAAAAATCGGAGCCAAGTCTTGAACGCATAATCAAACCTTTCCGTATAAAATGTAAAAGTATCATAAAACAGGATATGAACAGTATGCCAAAGTTCAGTGGATTTTATGCGGGAAATGTATTATAATACAGTTTGATTTATGAAAAGAGACAGAGAGGAAAAAAGCATGGATACAAAAAATACATTGGAAGAGCTTCGCATGCAATTAGATGAAGTGGATGATCAGATTGTAAAGCTTTATGAGCAGCGTATGAGCATTTGTGAGAAGGTCGGTGAGTATAAAGTAGGAAGCGGGAAAAAGGTGTTTGACCGCCAGAGAGAGAATAATAAACTGGCAGACGTTGCTTCAAAAGTTTCAACAGAGTTTAATAAAAAAGGAATTAAGGAGCTCTACCAGCAGCTTATGTCAATGAGCAGGAAGCTTCAGTATCAGCTTCTTGTAAAGGCTGGGGCACTGGGAAGACTTCCGTTTATTGAGATGCCGTCCATTGATGTGAAAAATGTAAGAGTTGTGTTCCAGGGTACAGAGGGCGCATATAGTCAGGCGGCGATGAAATCATATTTTGGGAAAGATTGCAACAGTTTTCATGTGAGAACATTCCGTGATGCTATGGAAGCAATTGAAGAAGGGGCAGCAGATTATGCCGTTCTTCCGATTGAAAATTCAACTGCAGGCGCAGTAAATGAAGTTTATGATCTTTTGGTTGAGTTTGAGAATTATATTGTAGGTGAGACAATCTTACCAATCACACATACACTATCGGGTCTTCCGGATGCGGAAATCTCTGATATCGAGAGGGTATATTCTAAAGCAGAAGCGTTGATGCAGACAACCCGATTTTTAGATGAACATACAGACTGGCAGCAGATCAGTGTGGCAAATACTGCTATTGCAGCAAAGAAGATTCTTGAAGAGGGAGATAAAAGGCAGGCAGCTGTGTGCAGCGCATATGCAGCAGAGGTATATGGACTGAAGGTCCTTGAGGAAAATATCAACAATGAAAATGGCAATAGTACAAGGTTTATCGTAGTTACAAATCAGAAAGTATTTTCAAAGACTGCTGAAAAGATCAGCATTTGCTTTGAACTGCCTCACGAGAGTGGTTCTCTGTATCATCTGTTATCACATTTTATTTATAACGACTTGAATATGACAAAAATAGAATCAAGACCAATTGAAGGACGCAATTGGGAATACCGGTTTTTTATTGATTTTGAAGGAAATCTTGCAGAGCCGGCAGTAAAAAATGCAATCCGAGGATTGAGAGAAGAAAGCAGAAACTTAAGAATTCTCGGAAATTATTAAGAAAACGAATCATTGGAAAAATGAAAAACGAAATAGAGTAGGATGAAGGAAAATGAGAACAAATGAATTGATGCTTTATAAGCATATGGAAGAAGGTCAGATTTTAAATGATATGACCTTTTTGATGGAAAATTATGAAAACGATTATTACAATCTGGAAGATATGAAGGGGCTTTTGTTTGAATGTGTCAATGAACTGCTGGAAATGGCAGTGAGCCATGGTTTTGAAGGAAATCTGTGGCATAATTATCTGACGTATCTTCTTGCGAGTCATGAGAATGGATACAGTACTTCCTGTGAGATTGTGGGAAAGGTAGAGGGAAGTATCAATCAGGTGGCATTGCATGATTTTGAAATATTTAAAGAACTGTTTGATTATGACTTTGAACCTATGGAAAAAGTAATGGGTGCAGGATGTCTTTCTATTATGAGAAATTATATGGGTGTTCATGGTCATGGAAAAGTTTTCAATCAGCGTATCCGTGACAGAATCTGTGATCTGGCAAGAAGTCTTGCACAAACTGCGAGTGCAAAGGATTTTAAAGATATTATTACACAGTTTTATAAGGAATTTGGAGTGGGCAAACTGGGACTTCACAAGGCATTTCGTGTGGAGCACACAGAGCTTGGTGTTGAGATTGTTCCAATTACAAAAATTGCCCATGTTCATCTGGACGATCTGATCGGATATGAGATTGCAAAGAAAAAACTGATTGATAACACGGAGGCTTTTGTAAAAGGAAAGAAAGCGAATAACTGTCTTTTATTTGGAGATGCAGGAACAGGAAAGTCTTCTTCTATTAAAGCAATTTTAAATCAGTATTATGATCAGGGACTTCGTATGATTGAAGTGTATAAGCATCAGTTCCAGGACTTGAATGATGTGATCTCTCAGATTAAGAACCGTAATTATAAATTCATTATTTATATGGATGATCTGTCATTTGAAGAATTTGAGATTGAATACAAATATCTGAAAGCTGTTATTGAGGGTGGCCTGGAACGTAAGCCGGATAATATTCTGATCTATGCAACTTCCAACAGAAGACATCTGGTAAGAGAAAGTTTCCGGGATAAAGAAGAGAGGGATAATGATCTTCATTCAAATGATACAGTCCAGGAGAAATTGTCTCTTGTGGCCAGATTTGGTGTTACGATATATTTTGGGAAACCCGAAAAGAAAGAATTCCAGGAAATTGTAAGACAGCTTGCAAAGAGAAATAATATACATATGCCGGAGGATGAGCTCCTCAGGGAAGCAAATAAATGGGAATTAAGTCATGGTGGACTTTCCGGAAGAACCGCGCAGCAATTTATCGATTATCTGGCAGGTACTTATGAATAAAGAACTGACAAAAGGAAATGTGCATAAAACAATGCTGATTTTTGCAGGACCTATGATTTTGGGAAACCTATTACAGCAAGGTTATAATATTGCAGATACTCTGATCGTAGGAAGATTCATCGGAGCGGGAGCACTGGCTTCGGTGGGAGCAGCATATACACTGATGACATTTCTTACCTCTGTACTGATCGGACTTTGTATGGGAAGTGGATCTGTGATCGCGTTTTATTTTGGGAAAAAAGATGAGGCGCACATGAAAAATGCTGTGACGGCTTCTTTCCTGTTTATTGGTACAGTCTCTGTAATATTGAATGTACTTGCTTTTGCCGGTATTGATAAAATCCTTAAGCTTCTCAGAATTCCGAAGGAGCTTAATGGGATGATGAAAGAATATGTGTGGATGATATTTTGGGGAATTTTTTTCGTATTCTTATATAACTATTTCGCATTTGCACTGCGTGCCATCGGAAATTCAGCAATACCGCTTTTCTTTTTAGCAGTATCCGCTGTCGTAAATATTTTACTGGATTATATTTTCATTGTTTCTTTTCATCGCGGGATTGCCGGCGCGGCAGAGGCAACAGTAATTGCGCAGATACTTTCGGGAGTTGGGATCGGAATCTATCCATGGATGAAAGAGCCAATGTTAAGGCTTAAAAAAGAAGATTTTAGCGGAGTGAAACGAGCAATGCCGGAAGTCGTAAGGTTTTCTGTAGCAGCGAGCGTACAGCAGAGTGTGATGAATTTCGGGATCCTTATGATCCAGGGACTTGTCAACAGTTTCGGAACAAACGTTATGGCTGCATTTGCAGTGGCAGTAAAGATTGATTCTTTTGCCTATATGCCGGCACAGGAGTTTGCCAATGCTTTTTCCATATTTATTTCCCAGAATTTCGGAGCAGGGAAAAAGGATAGAGTAAAAGCCGGAATAAGATCTGCAGTAAAGACATCAGTAATCTTTTGTTTGAGTGTCTCAGTAATTATCTTTATATTCGCTCCGCAGCTTATGAAAATTTTTGTAGATGTGGCAGAGGTAGAAATCATAAATATAGGTACGGGTTATCTCCATGTGGAAGGAAGTTTCTATCTGGGAATTGGGATTCTGTTTTTGTTATATGGTTATTATCGGGCAATCGGGAAACCGGAGATGTCGGTGGTGCTCACGGTAATATCTTTGGGAACAAGAGTGCTTCTTGCTTATGTTTTAGCACCGATTCCACAGATTGGTGTATGGGGGATCTGGTGGGCAATTCCAATAGGATGGTTTTTGGCAGATATGACCGGACTGCTATACTTGAAGAAAATAAAACTAAATGCAGAAGTATAAAAATAGAGGCTGTGAAAAGATATGTTTTCACAGCCTCTGGCTATTTATAAAATTAGTCCTGTATAATCTTTATTTTTGATATATCGGAATCAATCACAAGAGAAT
>JBJEMB010000084.1:0-3226 GCA_051879455.1 Lachnospiraceae bacterium | reverse complement strand
TGTATTCTCCTTTATCTTTTCTCCTGTGTTACTCAATTCCGAAATATTTCTTTGCATACAAAATATCTTTATCAACGCATGCCTTCATTTCTTCCACACTTTCAAATTTCTGCTCAGGTCTGGTGAATTCAAGCAATTCTACTTTCACCTTTCTTCCGTAAGCATCTTCACCAAAATGAAACAGGAAACTTTCCAGCACAACTTTATTATCCTTAGCCACTGTCGGCCTCACTCCAATATTAGAGATTCCGGGATATTTTATGCCATCAATAGTTATTTCACTTATATATACACCTTTTGGCGGCACAAGTTTATATTCAGGCCATGCCACATTCATCGTCGGAAATCCCAGCGTTCTGCCAAGCTGTCTTCCTCTCTCTATCCTTCCGTTAATTTCAAAAGGATACCCCAGAAGATAGTTAGTCAGGGGGAGATTCCCTTTCTTAAGCACATCTCTGATATATGTGCTGCTGATCACATGACCACAATACCTCTCTTTTTCTACTACCACAAGCTCATATCCGTATTTCTTTGAATATTCTTCAAGCATATGGATATCTCCGCCCTGATCTTTCCCAAAATGGAAATCTGTTCCAACTACAACATATTTTGCATGGAACCTGTTGCAGATTACATCTCGAATAAAACTTTCCGCAGTAATATTCCGGAAAGTTTCCGTGAACGGACATTCCAGAAGATAATCCACTTCTCCATCCAGATGATGAATTCTCTCTCTACCGGTCATCAGCCTTTCTTTATGAAGATGTTTCGCTCTCCACAATGGTCTCATATCAAACGCACACACAAGACTGATCACATGCTTTTCTCTTTTTAATTCCTGTACCTTCTGAATAAGTTTCTGATGCCCCAGATGAAGCCCGTCAAACTTTCCGAAGGTCACTGCTGACTCTCTGCTGTCCGAATAATGTGACAGCCATTTCACATAACGCATAGTCTCTCCTGGTTGCTTAGATTTCAGGGAAAAACATCTTAATCAGATGATACTCCCTGCTGCACTCCTTCCATTGATAGAGGGCGATAAAATGTCCCCTTTCATCATACAGACGAACATTCTGTCCATCCGGAAGGTCTTCCTCTCTGTGTACTGTATCCTCAGGCAGGATCCCACCATTCCTCGCCCCTGTTTCTCCTTTTCCTGCCACAAATACTTTCGGACAGTCCGGAAACATTTCATCTACAGACACAATATAGTCTCCAAGTGTCTCTTCTTTCATCCTCTGTTCAATGACATCCAGTGTCATACTATCTTCAATGCAAAACCTACCGACACATGTACGGACCAGTGATTCCATACATCCGCCGCAGCCCAGTTTCTCGCCAATATCATGGCACAATGTTCTGATATAGGTTCCCTTAGAACAGGATACAGACATCCTTACCTTTGGAAGGTCAACACTTAAAATCTGTATCCCGTATATCATCACTTTTCTCGATCTGCGTTCCACCGTCTTCCCTTCACGAGCAAGCTCGTAAAGCTTTTTTCCGTTCACCTTAAGTGCCGAATACATGGGCGGAATCTGATCATATTCTCCTTCAAACGCAAGCACTGCCTCTCTCACATCACTTTCCGTAAGCTTTGAAGTATCTTTTTTACTTATAATCTTACCGGAAATATCCTGAGTATCCGTAGATTCTCCAAGGAGAAGCACCGCCTCATAGGTTTTATCTTTATCAGTCAGAAGGTCACAGAGCTTTGTTGCTTTTCCGAGACATACCGGAAGCACGCCAACCGCATCAGGATCCAGTGTTCCTGTATGACCAATCTTCTTCTGCCCGGTAATCCTCCTGAGCTTGGCTACAACATCATGGGATGTGTAACCTTTTTCCTTATAAACATTTAAAATTCCATGTATCATTCTCTGTTCTCCAGTTGAGGTTCAATCTGTCTTGCAAGATTATTAATGACATCATAAGGGGTTCCCGTTAAAGTAAATCCGGCTGCTCTCTTATGTCCTCCACCGCCAAAATACTGTGCAATTTTACTTACATCCACATAGTTATTAGAGCGAAGGCTCACTTTATAAACATTTGGTCTTATCTCATACATAAAGACGGCAACTTCAACACCCTTTGTATCACGCATATGGCTTACAATACCATCCAGATCACTGGCCTCTACGCCAAAGAAATCCATCTCACGCCTGCGGACATAAGATGCGATACATCTTTTATCAAGAAATAAAATACTCTCCAACAATGCACGCCCAAGAATCTGATGCTGTGCATATGTCTTTTCATAATAGGTTTCCTGGATCAGCTTAGGCGCATCAATTCCTTTTTCCAACAGCTCTGCCGCCATCCGATGTGTAGACGGAGATGTACAGGAATACTGGAACACACCTGTATCATGGACAATTCCGAGATACAAAGCCTCCGCTGTTTTCTTACTTATTTTTTCTTTTTCCAAAAGATTTCCAATAAGCTCTGAGGTAGAGCTTGCATCCGGGATAATATAATTTTCTTCCGCAAAACTTTGATTGCTGATGTGATGATCTACACATAAAGTATGTGCTGCCCCGTCAAACAACGGAGCCGAAAATCCCAGTCTTTCTTTATCTCCGCAGTCAAGACAGATAAAAAGATCATACATTTCATCCCCCGAAATCTCATGCCGGATTTCAGAAGTTCCTTCAAGAAATGCAAATTTCTCAGGAATATTTTCCAGATACACATCTACTGTCTTTTCGCTGTAATTTTCTTTCAGGTACCGGTAAAGTCCCATACACGAACCCACACAGTCCCCATCCGGCCTTATGTGTCCGCCAATTGCGATACGTTTTGCCGGCGCAAGCATTTTATTCAGCATCATTCTCACCTTCTGTTTTAATATCTGCTTTTTCTAACTCTGCTTCGGAAAGTTCTTTTTCTTTTAATTCTTTTGTCACTTCGTCAATCTTTTTCGACATGTTTACACCATATTCAATGGACTGATCCAATATGAAACGAATTTCCGGTGTGTTGCGCATATTTAAGGTTCTTGCCAGTTCTCTCCGGATATATCCCACTGCACTGTTAAGTCCTTCAATCGTATCTGCCTGGGCTTTTTCATCGCCCAGGACGCTGATATACGCTTTACATGTCTTAAGATCAGGTGCGACTTCTGCCGCAACGACAGAAGTCCACGGTGCAACTCTCGGATCCTTAATACCGCTTCTTATGATATTACTGAGCTCTCTTTGCACCTCTGTATTGATTCTTGTATTTT
>JBJEMB010000083.1:1403-3256 GCA_051879455.1 Lachnospiraceae bacterium | reverse complement strand
AAGAAAGCAGACTGAAAGTAGCAGACAACACAGGTGCAAAAGAATTACTGTGTATCCGTGTACTTGGCGGTTCAACAAGAAGATATGCAAGTATCGGTGATGTTATCGTTGCATCTGTTAAAGATGCAACACCAGGTGGCGTTGTTAAAAAAGGCGATGTAGTAAAAGCTGTAGTTGTTCGTACTGTTAACAGTACTCGTCGTAAAGATGGTTCTTACATTCGTTTCGACGAAAATGCTGCTGTAATTATAAAAGATGATAAGACACCAAGAGGAACCCGTATTTTTGGACCAGTAGCGAGAGAGCTTCGTGATAAACAGTTCATGAGAATCGTATCTCTGGCTCCGGAAGTACTGTAAGGAGGTGCAAGGCGATGTCAATGTTAAAGATTAAGAAAGGTGATACTGTTAAAGTTATCGCCGGTAAAGATAAAGATAAAGAAGGCAAAGTTATCGCAGTAAACCAGAAGGATGGCAAGGTTGTTGTTGAAGGTGTGAACATGATCACAAAACACACAAAACCAAGTGCTGCTAATGCAAATGGCGGAATCATCCATCAGGAAGCTCCGATTGATGCTTCTAACGTAATGTATGTTCACAAAGGAAAAGCTACAAGAGTAGGTATCAAAGTGGACGGAGACAAGAAAGTACGTTTCGCTAAATCAACAGGCGAAGTTATCGATTAATTTGAGGAAGGAGGACGTAAGCTTTGAGTAGACTGAAAGAACAGTACCAGAACGAAATCGTTGACGCATTAACGAAAAAGTTTGGTTATAAGAATATTATGGAAGTGCCGAAGCTCGATAAAGTTGTTATCAACATGGGTGTTGGCGAAGCAAAAGATAATGCAAAACTTTTAGATTCAGCTATTGCTGATCTTGAGAAGATCACAGGACAGAAAGCTGTTGTATGTAAAGCTAAGAAGTCAGTTGCCAACTTCAAATTAAGAGAAGGTATGGCAATCGGATGTAAGGTTACATTAAGAGGAGAAAAGATGTATGAGTTCGTTGATCGTCTGATTAACCTTGCACTGCCTCGTGTACGTGACTTCAGAGGTGTAAATCCTAACGCATTTGACGGAAGAGGTAACTATGCACTTGGTATTAAAGAACAGCTTATCTTCCCGGAAATCGAGTACGATAAGGTTGACAAAGTAAGAGGTATGGATGTTATCTTTGTTACAACTGCTAAGACAGATGAAGAGGCAAAAGAACTGCTTACACAGTTTAATATGCCATTTACAAAATAGGAGGTAAATTATGGCTAAGACAGCAATGAAAATTAAACAGCAGCGTCCTCAGAAATTCTCCACAAGAGAATACAGCCGCTGCAGAATTTGTGGACGTCCGCACGCATATTTGAGAAAATATGGTATCTGCCGTGTTTGCTTCCGCGAACTGGCATACAAAGGACAGATTCCAGGCGTTAAGAAAGCAAGTTGGTAAGGAGGAAAAAGCAAATGACTATGAGCGATCCAATTGCAGATATGCTTACAAGAATTCGTAATGCAAATACTGCGAAACATGATACAGTAGATGTACCATCATCCAAGATGAAACTTGCTATCGCAAACATTTTACTGGATGAAGGATATATTGAGAAATACGACATGATCGAAGATGGCGTATTTAAGACAATCCGCATCACATTAAAATATGGTGCAGATAAGAATGAAAAAGTAATCACAGGTCTTAAGAGAATTTCTAAACCGGGTCTTCGTGTATACGCAAGCAGTGATAATGTACCGAAGGTATTCGGAGGACTTGGAACAGCTATCATTTCTACAAACAAAGGTGTTATTACAGATAAAGAAGCAAGAAAACTTGGCGTAGGCGGAGAAGTTCTTTGCTTTGT
>JBJEMB010000083.1:0-1303 GCA_051879455.1 Lachnospiraceae bacterium | reverse complement strand
TTACAGATAAAGAAGCAAGAAAACTTGGCGTAGGCGGAGAAGTTCTTTGCTTTGTATGGTAAACCGAAAGCAACTTAGTGAATCCAAGCGCTAGCGCGCAGGATGAACTTAGTGCGAGGTTGTTCCTTGAGATTAGCGAGGTTTTTTCGAGCTTAGCGAAAGGAACTTCCTTGTTGGATGTAACTGAAAACAGAGTGAGCAAGCACTCATTCCGAAAATTTAAGTTAAGGAGGAAAAGGCAATGTCACGTATCGGAAGACTGCCAATCGCTATTCCAGCAGGTGTAACTGTTGAAATCGCAGAAAACAATAAAGTGACTGTAAAAGGTCCAAAAGGAACTCTTGAAAGAGAACTTCCAACAGAGATGGAAATCAAAGTTGAAGGTGAAGAAGTAATAGTAACAAGACCAAATGATTTAAAGAAGATGAAATCTCTTCATGGTCTTACAAGAACACTGATCAACAATATGGTTGTAGGTGTTACAGATGGATATCAGAAAGTTCTTGAAGTTAACGGTGTTGGTTACAGAGCAGCTAAGTCTGGCAACAAGTTAACATTAAGCCTTGGATATTCTCATCCGGTAGAGATGGAAGATCCAGAAGGCGTTGAGACTGTTGTTGAAGGACAGAATAAGATCATCGTTAAAGGTATCAGCAAAGAAAAAGTTGGCCAATACGCAGCTGAAATCAGAGACAAGAGAAGACCGGAGCCATATAAAGGTAAAGGTATCAAATATGCTGACGAAGTTATCAGACGCAAAGTTGGTAAGACAGGTAAGAAATAAGAAAGGAGAGTGTAAAAAATGGTTAGCAAAAAATCTAGAAAAGTTGTTCGTGTTAACAAGCACAGAAAATTACGTAACCGTTTAAGTGGTACAGCTGAGTGCCCACGTTTAGCTGTGTTCAGAAGCAATAATCATATGTATGCACAGATCATCGACGATACAGCACACAATACTCTGGTTTCCGCTTCCACTCTTCAGAAAGATGTGAAAGCAAACCTGGAAAAAACAAATAACGTTGATGCAGCAGCATATTTGGGAAAAGTAATTGCTGAAAAAGCAATTGAAAAAGGTATTAAGGATGTTGTTTTCGATAGAGGCGGCTTTATATACCATGGTAAGATTCAGGCATTAGCAGATGCAGCTAGAGAAGCTGGATTGAATTTCTAGAAGGAGGAGCACACATGAAACAGGAACGTATTGATGCTAGTTCATTAGAATTAACAGAAAAAGTGGTATCAATCAAGCGTGTAACCAAAGTTGTTAAAGGTGGCCGTAATATGAGATTCACAGCTTTAGTAG
>JBJEMB010000082.1:0-3259 GCA_051879455.1 Lachnospiraceae bacterium | reverse complement strand
TGCTGCTCTCTCGCAACCCCTGGAAGTCCCGCCGCGCAATCAGAGACGCTGAATCCTGCATACATTAGTTCATCGCCATAATGCACTCCGCAATACATCTGTGCACCAAAGCATTCCTGAACAGAATATTTTGCCTGTTCTTCCAAGCCTTTCAGGTAAATTCGTTCAAATTTTCCCTGGGCCGGTTCCATAAGTCTAAAATAGACCATCAACGCTTCTTCTTTATTATCCGCAGTAACCTGCCAAGCCGAATCATTTCCTTCAAACGGGCTCTTCAGACGCGTAAACACTCCCTGCTGGATTAATCTTCTATGCTCTTTCATAAAGGATATCTGTTCCTTCATCTTTTCAAGCTCCTTTTCAGGAATCTTGGTAATATCCAGCTCATATCCAAATGTACCGAAAAATGCTACATTTGCTCTGGTTTCAATTGGCGTATCACGAAATACCTGGTGATTTGGTGATGCCGACACATGACTTCCTATACTGCTAATCGGATACACATAGGATGTACCATGCTGGATTTTAATTCGATCTATGGCATCTGTATTATCCGATGTCCATGCCTGAGGCGCATAGTATAGTAGCCCCGGATCAAATCTGGCTCCGCCACTCGCACAGGATTCAAATAAGATATCCGGAAACTCTTTCATCAGACGTTCGTACAGGTCATAAACCCCAAGTATATATTTATGTCTTACTTTTCCCTGCCAACTCTTCTCATTTCCATTTGAAAATACTTCCGAGAAAGCTCTGTTCATATCCCATTTTACATAAGAAATCGACGCTTCTGTCAGGATTTTCTTCATCTGTTCAAAAATATAATCAACCACTTCTTTTTTCGAAAAGTCAAGTACATACTGGTTTCTGCTGTGGCAATACTGTCTCCTTACATCTGCAAGAATCCAGTCCGGATGGGCACGGAACAGATCACTGTCTTTATTTGTCATTTCCGGTTCAAACCAGAGTCCAAACTTCATTCCAAGTTTTTCTACTTTATCAGCCAGTCCGCTAATTCCATTCGGAAGCTTTTCAAGATTTGGATACCAGTCTCCTAAGGAACAGTTATCGCTATTTCTCTTTCCAAACCATCCATCATCCAGGACAAATAATTCTACTCCGATATCCTTTGCTTTCCTTGCAATATCCAGAATCTTCTCTTCATTAAAATCAAAATAGGTAGCTTCCCAGTTATTGATAAGAATCGGTCTTTCCTTATCCCGCCACGTGCCACGTGCCAGTCTTGTTCGATATAATTCATGATATACCTGACTCATCCCGTTCATACCATTTTCCGAATAAACCATTACCATCTCCGGTGTCTGGAAGCTTTCCCCCTGCCGCAGCTCCCACCGGAATTCATTCGGATGAATTCCAAGCACTACGCGGGTCACATCAAAGTTATCAACCTCTACCTGGGCAAGGAAATCACCACTGTATACAAGGCTGAATCCGATGACTTCTCCGTTGAATTCATCTGCATTCTTCCTTTTCAGCATGATAAACGGATTAAACTGATGGCTGCTGCATCCACGCATACTGTAAACGCCTTGTATGCCATAGTTCAGCTCACGCGTATGCGGATGGCGTTCTCTGGACCATGTACCGGCCAGTTCAACCATTTCATACTCTTTGTCTGGTAAATCAAGACATCCACTCATACAATTCAGGAGAGTAATCCCTTCTGGGTGATAACATTCAAATCGCACATGTTTTGTAATAACAGGTCTTTCTTTAAATATGGTATATGACAGTATGATCTGCGTATGAATCAGCTCATCTTCCAGAACAATCTCCAGCGTATCTGCCTCATTTTCTGTTTCCACATAAACTGCCGGAAGTCCGTCCAGACCTTTCTTCCCTCTAAAAATCTCGTGCTTTTTATATTTAAAATCAACCGCCCGGCTTCCGTCCTCTCTTTCCAGCTCAAATGCAGGATAACGCGTATCTCCTGAGCCGAAAGTCGGATATTCCTGCTTCAGATGTTCCAATGAAAAAGTACTTTTTCCCTCAAACGGATAAGGAGCCATATCTCTGCTTGCATACTCTATCAGATATCCAAAATCATTTTTATCTGTAATATGCTTACCATAATATACATGTCCCAGCTGTCCATTTTCCAAAACCTTAATAATATAACTAATTTGCGCATTGTAAAGATGAAATTCTTTCGATGCCTGATGAAATTTAATTGCCATATTTTACTCCTTTAGAAAATATAACCGGAAAACAGAAGCATTTTATTCCGCAAATAATGGTGTCGAGTAATATCTCTCTGCTGTATCCGGCAGAACAGTTACTACCGTCTTTCCTTTTCCGAGTTTTCGTGCCAGTTTGATTGCTGCTGCCACGTTTGTTCCACTGGAGATTCCGCAGAGAAGTCCTTCTTTTTTCGCAAGATCTTTCGCTGTCTGAAGTGCTTCTTCATCTGTTACGATCACGATATCATCATAAATTTTCTGATCTAAGATTCCCGGGATCACTCCGTCGCCGATGCCCATCTGGATATGAGAGCCAATTTCTTTTCCGGAAAGGATTGCTGCATTTTCCGGCTCTAAAGCCCAGATTTCAATATCCGGGTTTGCCTTTCTGAGGGCTGCTCCGATTCCGCTTATTGTCCCGCCGGTTCCGATTCCCGAGCAGAATCCGTCAATCTTCTTTCCAACCTGCTCTACAATCTCTGCTCCTGTCTTTTCAAAATGTACCTGATAATTTGCCATATTTTCAAACTGCTGCGGCACAAATACTCTTGGATCTTCTGCTTTCATATCCATTGCCATCTGGATACAGTCATTGATACATTTCCCGATATCGCCTTCGTCATGTACAACACGGATATCTGCACCATACTGTTTCACCAGTTTCCGTCTTTCTTCGCTGACCGAATCCGGCATAATGATAACGGTTTTATATCCTCTTACTGCCCCAACCAGAGCCAGGCCGATCCCCTGATTACCACTAGTTGGTTCAACGATAATAGTATCTTCTTTGATAATCCCTTTTTCCTCTGCATCCAGAATCATATTTAATGCAGTTCTTGTCTTAATGGATCCACCTACATTCACCGCCTCAAATTTTACAAGAATCTCCGCACAGTCTTCATCTGTCATTCGGTTCAGACGGATCATCGGTGTGTTTCCCACTGCATCTAATACATTATCATATATCATTTTCTTTTCTCCCTTTTACTGTAAACTCATTATCCTTATATTGCCATCTTTATGCAGATTCGTCAATTTTGTTTTTATTTTCACGATTC
>JBJEMB010000081.1:0-3294 GCA_051879455.1 Lachnospiraceae bacterium | reverse complement strand
AGAAACGCATGACACTTATTTTCATAGATAAAATGTTGTCCCTAATGACAATCACTCGTGAGCGGCAGTCCGATCATTCAGGATGGAAAGCTGGTGGGGGCTGTGACCCATGTGCTGGTGAATGACCCGACGAGAGGGTATGGGATTTTTATTGAGAACATGTTAGAAGCAGCAGAATAATCCTAAGCAGGTAATGCAATGAGTATCTCAGTGTATTGCCTGCTTTTTATGTACGATAGATCCGGGGAAAGAACGCCGTGCTTGCACACTTGTCAAACTAACAACTTGACTTTTGTGCGCATATTAATTATTATATAAGCACGAAAGGACGGTGATGATATGAAAGACATGAATGAGTTGGTTAAAGAACATGACTATCTCACTCCGAAGCTTGCAAGAAGTTCTGGAATTTCAAAATTCAAATTTTATAAATATGTCGAAGAAAATAGATTGGATCAAGTCCGACGGGGTATTTATTTGTCAGGAGACGAGTGGGTAGATGAACTTTATGTGATCCATCAAAGATGTCCGAAGGCTGTGTTTTCGCACGACGAAGCGTTCTACTATCATAATCTGACAGATCGGGAACCGCTGGTTCATACTTTCACCATCTATAGCGGATACAATGCACACCGGCTGGTAGCAGACGGCAACTGCAAGGCTTATGCGGTTAAAAAAGAGCTGCTTGATGTTGGCAAAATTTTTGTGGAGAATAATAGTGGAAACAGCATTCCAATGTATAATTTGGAAAGAACGATCTGCGATTTGATGAGAAGCAGGAATACTATTGAAATTCAGGAATTTAATTCCGTACTGAGAGCATATATCATCAGGAAAGATAAAAATCTGAATCGCCTTATGGAATATGCAAAGTTATTTCGGGTGGATAATGTGATACGCAGATATATGGAGGTACTATTATAAGATGAAGCTTACTCCGGAGCAGGTCAAGGGAAGAATAAAAAATGTTGCCAAACAAAACGATGCGGACGCAAGGACACTTATGCGTATCTACATGATGGAACGATTCCTTGAGAGGGTTTCTGTTTCAGCGTATAGAGATAATTTCATCATCAAGGGTGGTATGTTGGTTACAGCACTGGTAGGTGTGTCGCTGCGCTCAACAATGGACATTGACACAAGCATTCGAAATCAAAACCTTTCTGAAGAAGATGCGAAGAGAGTCATAACTGAAATTAAAGATATCAATCTTGAGGATGGCGTAACTTTTGAGATCAAAGATGTCTCTGATATCATGGACGAAATGGAATACCCGGGAATTCGTTTCACTATGAATGCGTTGTTGGGCAAGTTAGTCACTCCGATGAAAATAGATTTATCAACGGGGATGTAATTACTCCCCATGCGATAGAATATGAATACCGGCTTCTGCTGGAGGAGAGGACAATAAAACTGTGGCCGTATAATCTGGAAACAGTTCTGGCAGAGAAATTTCAGACAATTCTTGCCAGGGGACTGCTGAATACAAGGATGAGAGATTTCTATGATATTCGGATGCTCCTTACCATTTATAAAAGTACGATGAAAGATGATGTGTTCCGGCAGGCATTTGATGCAACCTGCAAGAAAAGAAAAACAGAGTATTTGAAAACGGATGCTTTTCGGATAATAGCATCTATTGAAACAGATGCAAATTTGAAACTACTGTGGAATTCATATCAGAAAAAGTACCCATATGCTGCAGACATCAGTTTCAATGAGATCATAGATTATACAAAGGTTTTGTGGGAAAAGATCCGGTAAATACATAAACAATGTTCTTAATCTGTTGTCCCTAATGACAATCACTCGTGAGCGGCAGCCCGATTATCCAGGACGAGAAACTGGTCGGCGCGGTGACGCATGTTTTGGTGAATGATCCGACGCGGGGATATGGGATTTTTATCGAAAACATGTTGGACGCGGCGGGGTAAATGCGATGCCGGAGGCTGGGCCTCCGGCATATTTTCAACTTATCTTTTTGAAGCCACTCCGTATTCCCGCTTTATGGCATCGATGGAAACAATCCATTGCTTGCCAAGCTTACAAACGTCTATTCTATGCTTCATATTGAAGGTGCCATCCGAACCGGGAGAAAGCAGCTTGCCGACCTGCTCTCACAAAACACCTAACCTTTGGTTAATGTTTATTTCTTAAAATCCACCGTATAATTTTCGTACGGTGGATTTTTGTTTTTTATATGAAAACAAAAATCTCGTTGATACCGGAGATGTCCTGACCTGCTGCGGTTCGAGGACAAACTCAAGAAAGGAGATGATGGATATGGAAAAAGGAAGACGATGACAACGGAGCAGATAGAAGCCAAACTCAAGTACATGCGTATTAAGGCGACGATTACCAGGGTCCTGGCCTGGTGTGCCGTTGCGGCGATATTCCTCTCATTGGCCATCACGCAAAATCTCCTAATTGCACTGGGTTTTCTGGTAATTGCGTTGGTGTTCGGGATACCGGCAGGTCGGGCAATCAGGAAAAGGGATGAAATCTATGAGCTCCTTGGCGAGAGTGTCATCAACGATGTGATCAGGGATGTGCTGGGCGATGGTGTGGAATACAACCCGGTGGGCGCATTAACCCCGGGCAGTGTGGCGGTTCCGTTCCACTATACGCACTCGAGCGGCAAGCATCATATCAAGACCGTCTGCAATGGGGTGAACATTGAACTGGGCAGCGTTATACTTTACGAGGAGTATGAAGAGGTCGATGATGTGGCTTACAGGGGGATTCAACACAATGTGTTATTTAGGGGTCCATGGCTTATTTGCGATTTCGGCAAGAAGCCTGCCTGCGATGTATATGTTTCTCAGCGGTCAAAAAGATACCGTGAAACATTGAAAGGTAATGTTAATATAGAGAACGAACAGTTTGACAGCCGCTTCTGTGTAAAAGCGAATTTTTCGCGGGAGGCGTACAAAATCCTCACGCCGCAGATGATGGAAGCGATTTCTGCCGCGGCGGACAAGAGCTGCGCCGGCTTACCGATATCATCGACACGCTGAACGTGTAGGAAAGAAACGCATGACACTTATTTTCATAGATAAAATGTTGTCCCTAATGACAATCACTCGTGAGCAGCAGCCCGATCATCCGGGACGGAAAGATCGTCGGGGCTGATGATACTGCTGCGATTCAGCAAAAAACACAAGAAAGGAAATGACGGTATGGAAGAACTGAACGGGATGACAAAGGAGCAGCAGGAGGACGAACTCAGGTTAATGCGCAAGAAGGCGGTGACGAGCGGGATTCTGAGCGGGTGCGCCGCTGTGGCGGCCATCT
>JBJEMB010000080.1:0-3394 GCA_051879455.1 Lachnospiraceae bacterium | reverse complement strand
ATGATTTAACCAAAATGCAGGTGGATGCAATTGTAAACACTGCAAATGAAGAACCAATCTATTCTTCTGGCACAGATACGGCTGTTTATAAAGTAGCAGGAGAGGAAGAACTTCTCAGGGAAAGAAGAAAGATTGGATATATGAACGAAGGGGAGGTTGCCATTACTCCAGGGTTTGGACTTCCGGCAAAATATATCATCCATGCAGTCAGTCCATGTTATATTGATGGGGCATGTGACGAAGAGAAAAAATTGCGGGATTGTTATAGGAAAAGTCTTCGGCTGGCATCGGAATATCAGTGTAAAAGTATTGCCTTTCCGCTGATTGCTACGGGTAATTTTTGTTATCCGAAAGAAGAAGGTATGCGCATTGCACTGGATGAGATCAATGCATTTCTGATACAGCAGGAAATGCTTGTGTATCTTGTCGTCTTTGATAAAGAGGCGACACGGATTGGACTGAATCTGTATCCGGATCTGGAAGAATATATTGATCACAATTATGTATATGAAAAACAAAAAGAAGAGTACTGTGAGTATACTAATAAGGGTGCTGTATGCGAATCCATTCTTATGCCAGCCGGCGCTTGTTTTGATTTTCTGGAAGAAAATGAATCGGCCTTAGAAGAGAGAATGCAGCATATGTCGGATACCTTTCAGGAATATTTGCTGTATCTGATCAGTTCCAAAAAACTCACAAACTCAGAAGTTTATAAGAGAGCAATTGTTACAAAGCAGTTGTTTTCAAAAATTAAATTGAATCCGAATTATCATCCGGATAAAGCAACCGCCATGAGGCTTTGTGTGGGCGCAAGACTCAGCCTGGATGAAACAAAAGATTTGCTGGCGAGAGCAGGATATGCCTTATCGCCATGTGATAAAAGAGATATCATTTTTTCGTTTTTCATTGAACATGAAGTGTTCGATATGATTGAAATAGATATAGCGTTAGAAGAACATGGATTACCGTGTTTTATCGAGTAGTTACGAGGTCGCCGTGGATGCGACCTCATTTTTTTAGACTTATGATATAGTGACCTCAGAAACAAAAAAATAGGTTTACGGAGGTAAGGATCATGAGAAAAAAATTAACAGAAATCATTTTTATTTTAGACAGAAGTGGATCAATGTGCGGATTGGAAGCAGACACAATTGGCGGTTACAATTCGTTGATTGAAAAGCAGAAACTGGAAGAGGGAGAGGCAATTGTTTCCACCGTTCTCTTTGATGACTTGCAGGAAGTGTTACATGACAGAGTGGATATCCAGAATATTGCTCCGATCACAGAAAAGGAATACTATGTTCGTGGATGTACAGCTCTGTTAGATGCAGTTGGCGGCGCAATTCACCATATTGGAAATGTTCACAAATATGCGAGAGAAGAAGATAGACCAGAGAAAACACTGTTTATTATTACAACAGACGGAATGGAAAATTCCAGTCACAGATATACGTTTGATAAGGTGAAGAGAATGGTTGAAAGGCAGAAAGAAAAATACGGATGGGAATTCTTGTTCCTGGGAGCCAACATTGATGCAATTGAAGTGGCCGGACGCTTTGGTATCAACGCCGATCGCGCTGTGAATTATGAATGTGACAGTAAAGGGACAGAAGTGAATTACCGGGCACTTAGTAAAGCGGTAAGCAGAGTCAGAGTTTGCGAATACAGCGAAATGGAAGAAGCTTTAGGCGCATCCTGGAAGGCTGAGATTGAAGCAGATTATAAGAAGAGACATAGACGATAAAATATAGCGGGTGGTGATAGCATGAAAAGAAATGTAACTTGCATTATGGATACAAAGGTATTCCAGAAGAATGGTTGAGGAAGGTTCAGAAAAGAGATTGGATTGAGGAGATGTGTAATATGGAGATTAAAAAGAGTGGAGCATAATCCTTATGCTTCCATGTCTGAAGAAACGTTGTTGGAGAAACTGGAAAAATCAAGAGAAGCTGAGTCACAGGGTAACTATAGATCTCCAGATTCTGTCATTGCTGATATGAGGGAAAAGTATGGAATATAAAGTCATAGTGACAGCGGATGCAGAGGAAGATTTAAAACAATATATCAGATATCTGCTTATGGTGGAGTATCCTATTTACACAACTCCTGAATCCTATATATAATAATACTGTGAGCAAAAAGAGAAAAAGAGAGTAAAACATCATGAGAAGAGAGAAATATGCATGTAATTGTAAAAATATAACCTATGGTATGATAGAAGATGCCATTAAGAATGGAGCCAAATCTTATGAAGATGTGGAGAATCAGCTTCGCTTTGGTACTGGATGTGGGAAATGCAAGGAATTTATCCAATATCTCATAAGAGATTTGCTAGCAGAAGCAATGTAAATATGTAGGATAGGATGAGAAGATGCTATACGATAGAGATATTCGAGAGCCGTTATTTGATTTTCTCGAGGAAACTTATGGAAAAATTCGAATCATAGAAGAGAAAACCATGGGAAAATCCCGGGCGGATATTGTTATGGTCGCTCGGGATGCTCTTTATGGTATCGAGATTAAAAGCGATGCTGATACCTATGCCAGGTTGTCTAGCCAGGTAAAGGACTATGATCACTATTACGATTATAATATTGTGGTAGTTGGCTCTAGTCATGGGTTGCATATCTGTGAGCATGTACCAAATTACTGGGGCATTATTACCGTGGAGGAAATAGACGGAGAAATAGATTTTTATTTCCTTCGAAAACCCAAGAGTAATCCCGGAATGAAGTGGGAACGAAAATTATCACTTCTCTGGCGACCGGAGTTGGCTATGCTTCAGGCGTGGAATGGAATGCCAAAATACAAAGAAAAAAGTAAATTTTTTGTGTGTCAGAAGATTGCAGAAAGAATGCCGGAAAAAATTTCAGAAGAGATATTAAAAAAGCAGGTTAGCGAATTGTTATTCGAACGGGATTATAACACTATAGGAAAAGTGTTGGAGGAATATCGGAAAGGGGAAATACAGAAGAAACTGGATGTGGAAACAAATCCTGAAAAGCAACTGGAACTGATGATGCAACAAGCGAAAAAACGAAGGGGGTTGAGAAGAAAAAGAGTATCTAATATTCAAAAAAATAGAAATTAAAGTCTGATATGTTGTAAATCCATAGCGAATGAATGTTTGTTGTTGGATGGGAAATATGCAATTTGCAGTATAAATGCTGAAGCCACCCTGCGGCATATTTTATGATACTGCAGGGTGTATCCATATAATCCGCAAATAGAGTCTATCATAGATGCGAGAGGTTTTTCCTATAATGACGAAGTTCTTCTTCACTGACCTCAGAAATGATTCTGTCAAGTGTATTCAGTAATTGTTCTTTATCCTCTGGCAAGTGCCCTCTCTATGATATTTGGTGTATTTATTATTATTTCCGCTTTAGCAATA
>JBJEMB010000079.1:0-3403 GCA_051879455.1 Lachnospiraceae bacterium | reverse complement strand
GAACTGTTTTTTGTGAAGATAATCTTGAGAAAGGAAAAATCTACACATTTATCAGGGGAGAAATGAAATCATATGGTGCTATGGTTTTTCTCAAAGAAGTTTCCAGTCAATATGGCTTCCACTCTTATTTATTTGAAGAACTTGAACCTTATAACAAGGGAATTGCCGAGGAAGCATATGAAAAGTGGTTGAAAAAGGAATTGGAAATGGCTGAGGAGAATATAGCAAAAGGTAGAGTTTATACGTTGGAAGAAGTTCGGGAACAGATTGATAGAATACAGTAGCAATGAATAATTTTGAGACAGTAACGAGGTTATCGTATGAGAGAGCCTATTGAAAATGTGAGTTTATTGCAAAAGCAGATTAATGATTTACAACTGGAGAATCAGATTCTTAAAAATATTTTGGATCGTTCTGGTATTTCTTATATACAGGAATTAAACAGATTAAGAGAACCTGAGAAAGCAGAAGCATATGATCCGAATCAGGGAGCAAGAATTATTCATCCGAATCAGATCACAGAAGATATGGCTAATCTATTTTATGCCAGATTTTGGGGACGACAGGATGTATATGCAAAGAGAAGTGAGAAAAAGGATACAGGAGAAGCCAGTTATTTTACTCAATGTCATAATTTCTGGAGGGAGTAATGTCCCAAAAAACACAAACAGAAAATAAACTGTAAGGATTGTGCATATCAAGCCTATAAACAGTTGACAAGAGAAGATATTCTGGCGCATTTGCGGGGCAGATCCTATAATGCAACAGATGTTATTGGAGTATATCCATTATTGCCTAATGGGACGTGTCGTTTTCTGGTATATGATTTTGATAATCACGAGAAAGGTGCAGAAAAGCATGACTTTGCTAATCTTGATGATGCATGGATAGAAGAAGTGGAAGCTATGCGTACAATCTGTACGCTGAATGGAATTGAACCATTGGTAGAAAGGTCCAGGTCAGGCAGAGGAGCACATATCTGGATTTTCTTTGATAAACCGATTTCGGCTGCCCTTATACGGAGGTTTGGATTTGCATTGTTGGAAAAAGGAGCGGAACAGGTAAATCTAAAATCTTTCAAATATTATGATCGGATGTTGCCGGCACAGGATATTCTTCCGGAAGGTGGAGTGGGAAATTTGATAGCGCTACCCTTACAGGGAAAGGCATTAAAAGAAGGTAATAGTGCTTTTGTAGACAGTAACTGGAATGCATATCCCAATCAGTGGGAAATATTGTGGAGTAGCCCACGTTTGTCGGTTGAATTTATAGAATCCAAGATGAAAGAGTGGACGGAGTCAGATATAAGGGATATCACTTATGGGGATGAAGTGAATCGTGAAAAGCCATGGGACAAGAAGAATAAATTCAATAAAGCTGATGTGGATGGGAAGCTTAACATTACTCTTTCCAACGGGATATATGTGGATGCTCTGAATTTGAAACCGGCGATTCAGAATAAAATCAGGAGAATGGCCGCAATTAGAAATCCGATTTATTATAAGAATCAGGCAATTGGAACAACAAATTTTGATACATCTCAGTGGATTTATCTGGGAAAGGATCATTTGAGTGGTTATGTCGAAATACCAAGAGGACTGTATGAAGAACTATTGGATAATGTTCAGTGTGCTGGAATTGATTATGAAGTAACTGACGAAAGACAGAAGGGAAAATATATAGATGTTTCTTTCAGAGGCGAACTCAGAGATGAACAGAAACCGGCACTGAAAGAAATGATAAAGTATGATAATGGGATTTTGCATGCGGCAACTGCATTTGGGAAAACGGTTGTATGCAGTGCTATCATTGCAAAAAAGAAAGTAAATACTTTAATTATTCTTGAATCATCTGCGTTGCTTGAACAGTGGAAAGATGCTTTGGAAAAGTTTCTGGAAATAAATGAGGAATTGCCGGAGTACAAAACCAAAACCGGTCGTGTTAAGATAAGAAAAAGTCTGATAGGAAAACTGCAGGGAGCCCATGATTCGATGACTGGAATTGTGGATATCGCAATGGCGGGATCTTTGTGCAAAAAGGGAGAATGGCATCCGATGCTCACGCAATATGGAATGGTCATTGTAGATGAATGTCACCATGCGGCTTCGGAGACGATTGCGAATGTACTGAAAGAAGTGAAAGCAAGATATGTATATGGTGTTACAGCGACTCCGAAACGTGCGGATGGCTTGGAAAAAATTAATTATATGTTGCTTGGTCCGATTCGGTATAGTTACACTGCAAGAGAAAAAGCAAAAGCTCAGGGGATAGAGCATTTCGTATATCCAAGATTTACAAGAACTGTGGTTCCCAGAGGTACATCAGACAATATGCATCCAAATGAAGCATATGAACTGATTAGAGATAATGAAGTGCGAGATGAACAGATTATTTCGGATGTAAAGGAATGCATAGCTGCAGGAAGGACTCCTGTGGTGTTGTCAAAATATAAGGACCATTCGGAAAAACTATTCGAACGATTAAAAGAATGTGCGGATAAGGTATTTCTTATGACTGGAAATAATTCCAAAAAGGAGCATAAGAAAATCCGGGAGCAGTTACAACTGGTTGATTCAGATGAGACAATGATTATGGTGGCAACCGGTAGTTTGATCGGTGAAGGATTTGATTTCCCAAGACTGGATACACTGATCATGGCAACTCCGGTTTCTTTTCGAAGTGTTGTAGAACAATATGCAGGAAGATTAAATCGTGATTATGCAGGAAAAACAAAGGTGATTGTTTACGATTATGTTGACAGTCATGTCCCGATGTTTGACAAAATGTATGCGAAAAGATTGAAAGCATATAAGCAGATTGGTTATGAAGTGTGCGGCGGTCTGCAGCATGAAAAACAGACGGCAAATGCTATTTTTGACAGTGATAATTATCGGGAAGTATACAAAAGAGATTTGCTGGAAGCAGAGAAAGAGATTGTGATATCAAGTCCAGCTATCAGCAGTTCGAAAGTATATGAACTAATGAATTTGCTAAAAGAAAAACAGGCTTCAGGGGTGAGGATTACTATTGTCACCTGGGAACCGGATTCCTATGGATATGGGGATTCTGCATTTTGGATGAGTTTGCATGAGGAAATGAGACAGGCAGGATTCCACATAAAAACAGTGGAAGAATCATGTGAGCATTTTGCAGTCATAGATCAGGAGCTTATATGGTACGGAAATATGAATCTGCTGGCGAAAGAAAAGCTGGAAGACAGTATGATGCGAGTAAAAGGGAAACAAATTGCTTCGGAACTTATGGAATTAACGTTTGGGTAAAAAGGAAACAGAATTGTGCTTTGAAAATGAAAAATAATTCAGTATAATTATGGCAAGGAGGTAGGCGCATGGATGAAACTAAAATTATTTATCATGGAAGTAATGTCATTGTGCAAAAACCT
>JBJEMB010000078.1:0-3406 GCA_051879455.1 Lachnospiraceae bacterium | reverse complement strand
CTTAGGAGGGGCTTGTTATATCCATTTAACTAAGGAAGCCTATATTTTTTGCTTTTCTATTCTAACACCCCTGAACAAGAAAATCAAGGTAAAACAGAAGATAGCCTGCGGATTGTTTTCCGCGGGCTATCTTGTAAATTAATCCAGATGCCAGATGTCTTTGTTGTATTCTTCGATTGTTCTGTCTGAGGAGAAGAATCCGGCTTTGCTGATGTTGATCAGTGTGCGTTTTGCCCACTCCAGCGGATTTACAGAGTAATCTGCGATTGCCTGGTTTTTGCGGATTACGTATGCATTGAAATCCGGAAGTGTCTGGAACCAGTCTTTGCCGCACAGTTCGTTATGAAGGCGCGTGAGATTTTCTTCGCATCCAAGGGATTTCATTTTGTCTGAAATCAGGAAATTTATTGCTCTTTTGATGTTTGGGTCTGATTCGTACCAGTCATGTGCACAGTAGTTTCCGCGGCCATATCGCTCGATTACCTGTTTACTGCTCTGTCCGAAGATGTAAATATTTTCGTTTCCTACTGCCTCGGCAATCTCTACATTTGCACCGTCCATTGTTCCGAGGGTAAGCGCTCCGTTCAGCATGAATTTCATGTTTCCGGTACCGGATGCTTCTTTGGATGCAAGGCTGATCTGCTCGGAGAGGTCGCATGCAGGGATCATTTTTTCGGCGGCAGTTACGTTGTAGTTTTCGATAAATACAATGCGGATCCATCGAGAGACTTCCGGATCATTTTCAAATAGCTCTGACAATGTGATCAGGGCATGGATAATGTCCTTTGCAAGTGTGTATGCCGGAGCTGCCTTGGCACCGAATACGGCTGTGATCGGAGCTGCCGGGAGATGACCGGATTTGATTTCATAATATTGATGGATCAGATATAAAAGGTTCAGCTGCTGACGTTTGTACTCGTGGAGTCTTTTTGACTGGATCGTAAACAGGCTGTCAGGGTTTATGACAACACCCTGTTTTTTCTCAAGCCACTTCGCGAAAGAAACTTTATTATTTCTTTTGATGGAAATTAATTTTCTGAGAACAGATTCATCATTGATAAATGAGGACAATTTTTCCAGTTCTGTGGCGTCTTTCTTAAATCCAGGTCCGATGAGATCTTCAATAAAATCTGTAAGGTCAGGGTTACATTTTAAAAGCCAGCGGCGGAAAGTGATTCCGTTTGTCTTGTTATTAAATTTTTCCGGATACAGTTTGTAAAAATGATTCAGCTCACTATTTTTCAAAATCTCCGTATGAAGGGCAGCGACGCCATTTGTACTGTGTGAAAAGTGAATGTCCATATTTGCCATGTGGATCTGATTGTTCTCATCAATAATTGAGACAGATTTGTCTTCTGTTCTTTCGCAGACAATCTTATCCAGCTTTTTGATAATCGGCATAAGTTGAGGAACCACTTCTTCCAGATAGGACTCCGGCCATTTTTCCAGAGCTTCTGCAAGAATGGTGTGATTTGTATATGCACACACATCAGTGACAATCTGCACAGCTTCTTCGAATTTGATCCCTTCTTCCTCAAGAAGGCGGATCAATTCCGGGATGACCATGGAAGGATGCGTATCATTAATCTGGATTGCAGCGTAATCAGCAAGATCATGGAGATTACTTCCGCGTTCTTTACATTCTTCGAGGATCATCTGAGCTCCGGCGCTTACCATGAGATACTGCTGATAGATACGCAGCTTTCTTCCGTCATCATCACTGTCATCCGGGTAAAGGAACAGAGTCAGATTTTTTTCGATATCAGTTTTATCAAAGGAAATGCCTTCGTTGATAATTGTCTCGTCGATGGTATCCAGATCAAACAGATTCAACTGATTTGTGCGACCTTCATATCCGGTAACGGCAATCTGATACAGGCGGGCTTTATAGGTTTTTCCTGCCAGTGATACAGGATAAGTCTTATCGGTTTTCTTTGCCCAGTCATGACTTCCAAGCCAGAAATCAGGGGTTTCACTCTGAAGACCACCGAATAGATTCTGGTGGAAAAGTCCACAGTGATAGCGAAGTCCGATACCATCCCCCGGAAGATCCAGCGTTGCAAGAGAGTCAAGGAAGCACGCTGCCAGACGTCCAAGGCCACCGTTTCCGAGGCTTGGCTCCGGCTCAGTCTCTTCCAACTCACCAATTGTTTTTCCATTTTTTTCTAAAAGTTCTTTTACTGTATCGTAAAGTCCCAGATTGATCAGATTATTGCTTAAAAGTTTGCCGATCAGAAATTCGGCAGATATATAGTATAATTTACGCTTGTTTACAGGTTTTACATGTTTTGCACTTTCCTCATTGACGATTTCAAGTAATGCGGTATACAGTTCTTCATAAGTGCAGGATGCAAGATCTTTCTTGCATAATTCATTTAGCTTCATTTCAAGTGATTTCTTTGTCATGGATAAAATCTCCTTTCATTCAAAATGCACCTTCATATTAGCATTCCATGAAAAGAAATTCTTGTATGATATGACTAAGATATTGTATAATTCTATCATTATCAAATAATTTTACCTGATTTGAAAGAAGATGAAAAATATTGGTAAATAGTAAAGAAATCGTTGAAAATAAGGCGAAGATGTATAAAAACGCTTACCACGAGACGAAGGCACACACTGATATTATATTTGCATACAATGTTTATGTGTGTACGATACCACAAGATTTCCCTTTTGTACCATTTCACTGGCAGGACGGATTCGAAATTATTTACATCAAAAAAGGGGAAGGAATCGTTCAAGTGGATTTTGACACATATCCGGCAAACGAGGGAGATATTTTTATCGTACTTCCCGGGCATCCCCATGGAATCAGACAGAAGGATGATAAGAGGATGGAGTATGAAAATATTATCTTTGATGAAAGTTTTCTTGCAAATGATGTGCTTGATGTATGCAGACAGAAGTATCTTCAGCCACTTTTAGAGCAAGAAATATATTTTCCGGTGAAGATCGGAAGAGAGAATGAGCAGTATGAAAAGATCAGCGGGTTCCTCAATATGGCAGATGCATTATGTGATAAAAGGCCCAAAGGCTATGAATTTGGGGTAAAGGGATACCTTCAGTTATTTTTTGCCGAGATGTTTCGATTGTCACAGGAGAAGCAGGAGGGGCATCCTGAAAAAAAGGATATGCAGAAAATAAAGAGGGTACTATCTTATATAGAAGATCATTTTGAGAAAGGGATCCCTGTAGAAGAGATGGCAGAACAGTGTGGCTACAGTACCAGTCATTTTATGAGGTGGTTTAAAAGAATGACTGGTACAGGGTTCGGAAATTATCTGATTGAATTCCGTCTTGGAAAGGCAGCAGTGTGGCTTCGGACAACGGAGGACACTGTGCTGGAGATTTCCGAAAAAGCAGGTTTTAACAACCTTTCTAATTTTAACCGGCTCTTTAA
>JBJEMB010000077.1:0-3428 GCA_051879455.1 Lachnospiraceae bacterium | reverse complement strand
CTTGGTTATAATTACATTTCTCTCCTAACAGCAAAAACAAAACAAAAAGCAAAAAGAAAAGGAGAAAAAATTATGAAAAAGAAAGTATTAGCAGGATTATTAACAGTAGTGATGACAGCAGCAATGGTGACAGGATGTGCAGGAAGCAAAAGCAGTTCTGATGATGGGGCTGAAAAGGAAAGTTACACAATAGGTATCTCACAGTTTGCAGAACATGGTTCTCTGGATAACTGCAGAGAAGGATTTCTCGCAGGGCTTGAAGAAGAAGGTATCGTAGAAGGCGAAAACCTTACAGTAGATGTGCAGAATTCAGCAGCTGATATGGGAACAGCAGGACAGATTGCCAATGGATTCGTATCAGATAAAGTAGATTTAATTTGTGCTATTGCCACACCAAGCGCACAGAGTGCTTACAATGCAGCAATGGATGCAGAAATTCCGGTTATCTATACTGCAGTAACAGATCCAATCGCAGCAGAACTTGCAGCAGATGATAAAACTCCGGTAGGAGAAGTAACAGGAACTTCCGATAAGCTTCCGATTGAAGAGCAACTTGAAATGATTAGAACAATGCTTCCTGACGCAAAGAAACTTGGAATCATGTACACTACAAGTGAAGCAAACTCCGTATCTGCAATTGCTGAGTATAAAGAATTGGTTGGAGAATATGGATTTGAACTGGTTGAAAAAGGTATCACATCAACAGCAGATATTGCTTTGGCAGCAGATGATCTTCTTGGAAGTGTAGATTGTATTACAAATCTGACAGATAATACAGTAGTTGCATCTCTTCCTACTATCATTGAAAAGGCAAATGAAAAGAATATTCCGGTATTCGGAAGTGAAGTAGAGCAGGTAAAAATCGGATGTCTTGCAGCAGAAGGTATTGATTATATTGCGCTTGGAAAACAGACAGGAAAGATGGCAGCACAGGTATTGAAAGGTGAAAAGAAAGCATCAGAGATGCAGTTCGAGACAATTACAGAGCCAGGATTTTATGTAAATAATAAAGTGGCACAGAATCTTGGAATCACAGTTCCGGATGAGCTTTTAGAATCAGCAGTTGAAAGCTTTGACGAAATCAGTGAATAGACATTTGGAAAAATTATAGGAAAAAGTGGCTTACAGGAGGCATTTTCATGGATTTTATCATTTCAATATTAGAACAGGGATTGATATACGGAATCTTAACACTGGGCGTATATATCACATATAAGATATTGGATTTTCCGGATCTGACAGTAGACGGAAGCTTTCCGCTTGGCGGGGCTGTTACAGCGATGCTTCTGACAAAGGGAGTAAATCCATATCTCACCTTACCGATTGCGTTTTTGGCGGGTGTTCTTGCTGGTGTGTGTACCGGACTGATCCATGTAAAATGCAAGGTCAGAGATCTTTTATCCGGTATTATTATGATGACGGCTCTTTGGACTATTAATCTTTATATTGCGGGAACAGCGAATGTGCCGCTGTTTTCTCAGAAAACGATCTTTAAAAATGATTTTACTACAGGCGTGATTCCGGAAGGAATTGCGCCATATACTACATTATTGATCATTCTGATCATTGCAGTAGTGTGCAAGGTTTTGCTGGATTTATATATGAAAACAAAATCAGGATTTCTTCTTCGTGCAGTCGGTGACAATGACTTAGTTGTGACTGCGCTTGCGAAAGATCAGGGAAATGTTAAGATCCTTGGCCTTGCCATTGCAAATGGGCTTGTGTCCCTGGCAGGATGTGTATTTGCGCAGGAGGAGAGAGTGTTCGAGATTTCTATGGGAACCGGCGCAATTGTTATTGGGCTTGCCAGTGTCATCATAGGAACGAGTCTGTTTAAGAAGCTTACTATATTTAAAGCGACAACAGCAGTACTTGTTGGTTCTGTCATATATAAAGCGTGTGTGGCAATTGCGCTTAAAAATTTTGAACCGCAGGCAATGAAACTGATCACAGCAGTGTTGTTCCTGATTATTCTGGTTATCAGTATGGAGAGAAAGACGAAGGTGAATAAAAATGCTGGAGCTTAAAAATATTTCGAAATATTACAATCCGGGTACGGTAAATGAAATGTGCCTGTTTGAAAATTTTAATCTGAAAATAGAAGATGGAGATTTTATTTCAGTTGTAGGAAGTAATGGATCGGGAAAAACCTCCATGCTGAATATCATTTGCGGAAGTATTTCACCGGAAGCCGGACAGGTGATCATGAATGGACAGGATATCACAAAAGAAAAAGAATATAAAAGAAATCAGAAAATTGGCCGGGTTTATCAGAATCCGGCTATGGGAACATGTCCTTCTATGACAATCCTTGAAAACATGTCCCTGGCGGACAATAAGGGCAAAGTATATGGACTGGGGCGAGGAACAAATAAAGCGCGGATTGATTATTATAAAGAGCAGTTAAGGCAGTTGAATTTGGGGCTGGAAGAGCGTATGGATACAAAGGTAGGAGCTCTTTCCGGCGGACAGAGACAGGCAATGGCGCTTCTGATGTCTACGATGACTCCGATTGAATTTCTTATCTTAGATGAACATACAGCGGCGCTTGATCCGAAAACTGCAGAGATGATCATGGGGCTTACAGATAAAATTGTAAAGGAAAAGAAGCTCACAACTATTATGGTTACCCACAATCTGCGTTATGCCATGGAATATGGAAACCGTCTTCTGATGATGCATCAGGGTGAAGCTGTTTTGGATAAAAAAGGTGAAGAAAAAGCTGCCATGTGTGTAGAAGATGTGTTAAAATTGTTCAATGAAATCAGTATTGAATGTGGGAATTAATAATATGCGTTATACAATACCAGACTATTATCATGAATTCTGCTGTATTGCTGACAGGTGTGAGGATACCTGTTGTGCAGGATGGCAGATTATGATCGATAAAAAATCTCTTGTAAAATATAAAAAAGTATCTGGACAATTTGGAAAGAGACTTAAAAGAAGCATTGACTGGAAGGAAGAATGTTTCAGACAGTCGAAAGATAAAAGGTGTGCGTTCTTAAGCGGAGAAAATCTGTGCGATTTGTATACGGCACTGGGAGCAAAAAGTCTATGTAAAACATGCAGGAACTATCCGAGGCATATCGAAGAATTCGAAAATGTCAGGGAGATTACACTTTCCGCATCCTGCCCGGAAGTGGCAAGGATCTTATTAAAAAAAGAAGAACCGGTACGTTTTTTGACGTATGAAAAAGAAAGGGAGGAAGAATTTGATTCTTTCGACCCGTTTCTTTATTCTGTTTTGGCAGATGGACGAGATGTGATGATAGAGATTCTTCAAAATCGGGAACCAGAGCTTGGAGTACGTGTTACATTGGTCTGGGGACTGGCACATGATATGCAGCGAAGAATAAATATGGGCGAACTCTTTTCGTGCGAGGAACTGTATGAAAGATATAAAAGTGAACGTGCAGTTGAATTTG
>JBJEMB010000076.1:0-19835 GCA_051879455.1 Lachnospiraceae bacterium | reverse complement strand
AAAATCTGGTAAAAAGATAAAAAAGAAAAAGAAAGCTCTCAGACTGTATGCATTTTTAGTCATTGTTCTGGGAATCGCAATTATTGCTCTTTCGGTTTTTTTACTGTTTCGTGTAAGGAAAATTGAGATAAAAGGAAATGAGTATACTTCAGACAAAGAAATCTTACAGATGGTTCAAAATGATTCTTATTCTGTGAATTCATTGTATATTCTTGGGAAATATATGATAGGACAGGGCGAGAAGCTTCCATGTTTTGAAAATGTACATATTTCACTAAAAGCTCCATGGATTGTGAGGGTGACTGTGGAAGAAAAACAGATAGTTGGCTATGTGAAAGATAAAAAAGAGTATGTCTATTTTGATAAAGAAGGACTTATTGTAAAAAAGAGCAATGATAAGAGAGAGGATGCTGTTCTCGTAGAAGGGATTAAAGCGGATAGTTTTGAGCTGTATGAATCTTTAAAAAAGGGAAAATCCTCAATTTTCGAGGAGATTTTGGAGACAACGAAAGAATTAAAAAAGTATGACATGGATATAAAAAAGATTGTCTGTAAGGATGACCGAATATATATTTATGTTAAAAATGTATGTATCAGTCTGGGAAATACAGTGTCTGCCGAGAAGATTGCTCAGATTTCGCCGATCATGGAAAAGCTGGGAAAAAAGAAAGGAACACTGCATCTGGAAAATTATTCGGAGAGCAGACAGACAATTACTTTTAATAAAGGCGAATTTCCGGAAGAAAATTAAGAAAAATCGATTTATTCTATTGATATTTTAAACAAAAGCTTATATTATATAGTATATGGCAAAGTGTATTTCTTTAGCTTTATACATGGGATGTATAATATATTATAAGGATAACAAAGGAGGAGAAACCCTTGCTAGAAATTAAAACTAATGAATCAGAAGCAGCGGCAAAGATAATTGTTGTTGGAGTAGGTGGCGGTGGTAATAATGCTGTCAACCGTATGATTGATGAACAGATTGCCGGTGTGGAATTTATCGCAGTGAATACAGATAAGCAGGCACTTCAGCTTAGTAAAGCTCCGACTCTTATGCAGATTGGTGAAAAGATTACCAAGGGTCTCGGAGCAGGAGCAAAACCTGAGGTTGGAGAAAAAGCCGCAGAAGAAAGTGCAGAAGAGATTTCAGCAGCATTGAAAGGTGCAGATATGGTTTTCGTTACTTGTGGTATGGGTGGCGGAACAGGAACAGGAGCAACACCGGTTGTTGCACGTCTCGCAAAAGAACTGGGAGCGCTGACTGTCGGAGTTGTTACAAAACCATTCCGTTTCGAGTCAAAAACTCGTATGAATAATGCACTTGCTGGTATTGAAAAATTAAAAGAGAACGTGGATACATTGATTGTTATCCCGAATGATAAACTTCTGGAAGTTGTAGACAGACGTACGACAATGCCAGAAGCACTTAAGAAAGCCGATGAAGTATTACAGCAAGGTATTCAGGGTATTACAGACCTGATCAATGTACCTTCACTTATCAACCTTGACTTCGCAGATGTTCAGACAGTTATGACAGATAAGGGTATTGCACATATCGGTATTGGACAGGGTCGTGGTGATGATAAAGCACTTGAGGCTGTAAAACAGGCAGTTGCAAGTCCTCTTCTTGAGACAACCATTGCCGGTGCATCTCACGTTATTATTAATGTATCTGGTGATATTACACTTATGGATGCATCTGATGCAGCAGAATATGTTCAGGATCTTGCAGGAGAAGAAGCAAATATTATCTTTGGTGCGATGTATGATGATTCCAGAGCTGATGAAGCAACAATCACTGTTATTGCAACAGGACTTCACAATGTAGGTGGAAGTGCATCCAAATTAAAATCCAGACTGGAGAACCAGAGACCTTCACAGCAGGCACAGTATGACAAATATGACAAATATGAAAGTTATGAAAAACCGAGCCAGCCGGTAAGAAGTGCAACACCAATCCAGAAACAGCCATCTTCACCAAGACTTGACCTTGGTATGGCACCAACAAGAACCGGAGGTACAACTCAGGCAGCACCGAGAAGAACAGTAGGCGGTACAGCTCCAACACTGGAGACACCGAAAACTCCAACGCCAAAGGTAAAGGAGCAGTCTATTAAGATTCCGGATTTCTTTAAAAAATAATAAGACAAGCATTCTTTAGGGAGCTTATCACATGAATTGTGATAGGCTCCTTTTGTCATGTTGTGTCGCGAAAAATATCTTATTATCTTTCAGAGTATGACAAATTTCTTTCCTTCCGGATTTTATAATGTCTCTTGTTCATATACCAAATCGATTTAGTGTACAGATGAAATTTTAGAAAGAAGGCAAAGCGTGCAGTATGAATTATATATAGACGTATTTTTTTGCATAAATTTTATGATGGATTATATTTTGCTGATGCTTCTTAAGAAAATGCTTTCGTGTACTGCCACGCACGGACGTATCATAGCAGGAGCTCTGACTGGGGCGTTACTTACATGTATAGTAATGATTCTCCCTATTCCGTATGCGTTTATAAAATTACTGATGTTTCATGGCTTTGTAAATGTTTTAATGTTGAAAATCGGATTAAGGATCAAGTGGGATCGAACATTTTTTAAGGCTTTTATTTTTTTGTATATCGGAGGATTTTTGCTGGGTGGCATTATGGAAAGCCTGAAACAGTATCTGAGGGCAGGAAGTCTTTTTTTTGTACTTTCCGTATTAGGGTACTGTATTGCCAGTGGAGTGTGGTCACTCATGATGGCGCTTTCAAAACACCGCCATACATATTGCAAGGCAATTTTACAGCAAGGTGTAAATTGTTGTCAGGTAAATGTGTTGATTGATACGGGAAATCGCCTTCGGGATTCTGTCAGCGAAAAGCCAGTCAGTATCATCGGAGAAGATACAGCAAAACTTCTTGGTATTGAAAAGATACAATGCCAGTCGCAAAAAGATCATGTTCGTTTTATCACGTATCATTCTATTGGAAATGCATCCGGAGTGCTCCCTGTATATATTTTAGATAGGATGCTATTAACTGTAGAGGGAAAAGATACGGAAATTCTGGCTCCGGAAGTTGCTGTATGCAAAGAGGAGCTAAATGGAAGAAATTATAAAATGATTCTGAATCCGGATGTTTATAATGGATCATAGAGGAGGAAATAAAATGGCAGCTATTACAGCAATGGCACAACCTGTAAGTTTACATATGTTTTCGAGGTTACAGAATTTTTTGTTCCCGGAGAATAATGAGGTTTTTTATATCGGAGGTTCGGATGTTCTTCCGGCACCGCTTAAACAGGAGGAAGAGGCAGAAGCAATCAGTGTGTTGGGAACGAAAGAGGACGAGAAAGCAAAAAATCTTCTGATTGAGCATAATCTTCGGCTGGTTGTATATATAGCTAAAAAATTTGATAATACAGGTGTCGGGGTAGAAGATCTGATTTCTATAGGAACAATAGGTCTTATTAAAGCAATCAACACGTTTAATCCTGAAAAAAATATAAAGCTTGCTACTTATGCTTCCCGGTGTATTGAAAATGAAATTCTTATGTATTTAAGGCGGAATAATAAGACAAAACTGGAGGTATCGATTGATGAGCCTTTGAATGTTGACTGGGATGGTAATGAGCTTCTGTTGTCTGATATATTGGGAACTGAGGAAGATACGATTTACCGGAATCTTGAAAATGAAGTGGAACAAAAGCTTCTTCTTAAAGCAATCAACAGATTATCCAGAAGAGAGCGATCAATCATACAGATGCGTTTCGGTCTTGGCATGCCGGACGGTGAAGAAAAGACGCAAAAAGAAGTTGCGGATCTATTGGGAATTTCTCAGTCTTATATTTCGAGACTGGAAAAAAAGATTATGCAGAGATTAAAGAAAGAAATTGTGCGTTATTCATAAATTTTCTGAAAATTTTAGAAAATAATCCCTGAAATGTGATACAATAAAAAGAAAAAGGGGTTGATTTTATGAAGCTCACTTTTATTGGTGCGGATCATGAAGTGACCGGCAGTTGTCATTTGCTTCAGGCATGTGGGAAAAATATTCTGATTGACTGTGGTATGGAGCAGGGACCGGATCTGTACGAGAATCAGGAAATTCCGGTAAATGCTTCGGAGATTGACTATATTCTTCTGACTCATGCACATATCGACCATTCAGGAAAGATACCGCTGCTTTGTAAAGAAGGATTTCAGGGAGAGATTGTTACCACCTTTGCTACATCGGATCTGAGCAATATTATGCTCCGTGACAGTGCTCACATTCAGGAATTTGAGGCAGAGTGGCGTAATCGTAAGGCGAGAAGAAGCGGCGCACCGGAATATGAACCATTATATACGATGGAGCATGCAGATGCTGCGATAAAGCTTTTGCATCCGGTTGATTACAATCAAAAAATTGTTTTGTGTGATGGAATTGATGTGAGATTTAACGATATGGGACACCTTCTGGGGTCGGCATCCATAGAAATCTGGATTACAGAAGATGACATATCAAAGAAAATCGTATTTTCCGGGGATGTGGGAAACATTGACCAGCCAATCATTAAAGATCCGGTAAAGGTGGATGAAGCGGATTATATTGTAATCGAATCTACATACGGAAACCGGATACATTCGGATGAAAAGCCGGATTATGTCGGTGAATTTACCAGAATTCTTAAGGAAACCTTTGATAAAGGCGGAAATGTAGTAGTTCCTTCTTTTGCAGTAGGACGTACCCAGGAGCTTTTGTATTTTGTGCGTGAGATCAAAGAAAAGAATTTACTGCCGGAGCATCCGAATTTTGAAGTTTACGTAGATAGTCCGTTGGCGATTGAGGCGACAAGAGTCTTTAATAAAAATGTTCAGTCCTGTTTTGACGAAGATGCTATGAAGTTAGTGCAGCAGGGGATCAATCCGCTGATTTTTCCGGGACTTAAGACAACAATCACAAGTGATGAGTCTAAGATGATCAACTTTGATGATAAACCCAAAGTAATCCTGTCTGCATCTGGTATGTGTGAGGCAGGACGTATCAGACACCATTTGAAGCATAATCTCTGGAGAAAAGAGTGTACGATATGTTTTGTGGGATATCAGGCAGTTGGAACACTGGGGCGGAAGCTGATCGAAGGTGCTGAGAGTGTTAAGCTTTTTGGTGAAAATGTAGAGGTGAATGCAAAGATTGAGTCTCTGAAAGGAATCAGTGGTCACGCGGACATGAAAGGTCTTCTCGACTGGCTTGCTGGCTTTAAAGAGCCGCCGCAGCATGTATTTGTTGTACACGGCGAAGATGTAGTGACAGATGAATTTGCAAAAACGGTGACAGAAAGGCTTGGCTATCCTGCCATGGCACCTTATTCCGGAGGATGCGTGGATCTCGCTACAGGTGAGATTATTTCTGCAGGTGTGCCGGAACCGAAAAAAGCAGTTACGAAACCTGCGGATATGCGCAAATATAACGCGTTCCAGCGTGTGGTCGCAGCAGCCAAGAGACTGCTTGAGGTTGTTTATAAGAACGAAGGACTTGCAAATAAAGAGCTTGCCAAGTTTGAAACACAGATACATAACCTGGCAGATAAGTGGGATAGAGATTAGTGAAAATGAGCCTGGGGGCATAATTATTATATGTTTCCAGGCTCTTAATATTATCGTTCACTTAAATATTGTCTCATAGTACGCAGGGCATTTTTCTCCAGTCTGCTGACCTGTGCCTGAGAAATACCGATGTCTTTTGATACTTCCATCTGTGTCCTGCCTTCAAAAAAGCGCAATTTTATAATATGTTGTTCCCGTGGGGTCAGGTGTTCCATCGCTGCCTCAAGGGAAAGATTTTCCACCCATTTTTCTTCTTTATTTTTGGTGTCGCTTAACTGATCCATTACATAGAGAGCGTCACCGCTGTCATTGTATACTGGTTCCTGAAGACTCATGGGAACCTGTATGGCATCGAGGGCAAATACGATGTCTTCTTTGGAAATTCCAATTTCTTCTGCGATTTCCTGAACTGTGGGTTCTTTTTGATATTGTTTTACATAGTTTTCTTTCGCATAGATTGCTTTGTAAGCAGTATCACGTAAAGATCTGCTTACTCTGATTGAATTGTTGTCTCGAAGAAATCGTCTGATCTCACCGATGATCATGGGCACAGCGTAAGTACTGAATTTCACATCAAGATCGGTATTAAAATTATTGATCGCTTTAATGAGGCCGATACATCCAATCTGAAACAGATCATCTGGATTTTCATTACTTGCACCGAACCGTTTGATCACACTTAAAACAAGTCTTAGATTTCCTTTGATATATTCTTCTTTTGCTTCCTGATCCCCTTGTTTAATTCTTGCAAACAAAGCTTCTTTTTCTTCTTCTTTAAGGATGGGAAGCTTTGCTGTGTTTACACCGCATATTTCTACCTTTCCCTGAGCCATTATGAGAATCCCCCCTGTCAAGATAAATTTGTTTAGTAGCATTTTCTCCATATGAACAGGTCTTATTCCCGGTATGATGAAAATAAAAAAACTTTTAGTCCTTGACAAAAGTTATCCGGTCATCTGATATTTCAGACTGTGCGACAATTGGAGTCCATAAAAGAACATAAAGACACTTGAATTTTAAGGCAATGCATATTATGATTGGTGAGGTGGAGGCGATGAGAATGATAAAAGCATGTATTTTTGATTTAGATGGAACATTAACAGATACACTGGAATCTTTACATTTTTCTGTAAATCTGACTTTGAAAGAGATGGGACTTTCTGAGATCACGAAGGAGCAGTGCCAGTCCTTTGTGGGTAATGGTGCCAAATATCTTCTGGATAAATCAATCCGTGTTGCAGGGGATCCGGAAGGAAAACGTCTTGAAGAAGCAATGGAAGTCTACAGACGAGTTTTTGATGCAAACTGTACTTACAAGGTAGTACCCTATGATGGGATCATGGAGATGATTGAAGAACTCAGAAAAAGAAATGTAAAATTAGGAGTATTATCAAATAAACCTCACAGACAGACACAGAAAGTTGTGAAAGAAATTTTTGGAGAAGGCGTTTTCGACGCTGCACAGGGGCAGCAGGAAAACATTGCCAGGAAACCAAGTCCGGACGGCGTCTTTTGCATTTTAGAGGAACTAGGAGTATTAAAGGAAGAATGCCTCTATGTAGGTGACTCAGAGGTTGATGTCGCCACAGGGAAAAATGCAGGAACAAAGACAATCAGTGTGACATGGGGATTTCGGACAGAAGAGGAATTAAAAGAAGCCGGGGCAGAGTATCTCATAGAAAGACCGACAGAGCTCATTGATTTGATTTTCCCGGGAGGAAATTAAAGTGTTACAAATTAGCGGAAATATATTGCGAAAACAGGTAGAGTATGCTAAGAATATTATAAGAGCTGTAGTTTTGTTGAAGACTATTTAGCGAATTTACGGAAAGAGATAGAATATGAGGGAGGCAACTGAGATATGTATGGGTATGATGAGGAGTGTCTGAAAACATTTTTGGAAAATCAGTCCAGATTGTTTGATGAGCCTGTTGCAGGTACGCTTGAGGAGGCAGAGGCTTTTCTGGAGGATTGTATGGCAGTTGTTGTAGACAGTATTGATGAAGTACGTCGTTTCTTAGAAGAAGAAGGGCTGGATGTAGAAGGAATGTCTACAGAAGAACTTGAAGATGCATCAGAAGTGTTTGCGATTCCGAACGGAAAATATCTGATTGTTGAAGGGTAAAGTTTAGAAAGAAGAGAAAAGAAAAAGCCATGGCCGCCTATTTGGCGGCTGTGGCTTTTTCTAATGCTTCGCTGATCGCATCCAGAAGAATCTGTGAAGTATAAGGAGCTTCGCTGGATTGTTCTATATTATCAAGAGATTGTTTTTTGTATATTTGTTCCGCAATATCTTCTATTGCAGGCTGGATAAGCGGATACATGGTTGTGACGGTTTCATCCAGATTTGAGAATCTGATGGAATTGATGTGTGATTTGTCTACAGTGACCTCAACTTCAAGTGCTGTGTTATTAAGTGTAACCGTTGAAGTATAAGTGCCGGGAACATATTTTTCCACATCTGCATTTGTCTCCTGATGTTTTGGATGAAACATAAATACTAATAATATAATCAATACGATTGCAAGAGCTGCAAATATTGCAGTGTATACAATCTCCTTCATATGCAATACAACAATTTTAGTCTTAGAACTCATAAAAGCCCTCCTCATAATTGTACTTTATTTTGTTCTGTTTTTATAATGTATGAAGAAAGAGAAAAAATTATGCATGATTTATCCTTTGTAATAGTGCGTGACAAATGTGGGTAATTCCTGTAGAATGTATAGGAGAAAAAATGAGGTGAAAAACTATGTATATAATTGTAGGATTAGGAAATCCGACATTGCAGTATGAGGGTACAAGGCATAATGTGGGATTTGATGTCATAGATGCTCTTGCAGATAAATATAATATAACTGTGGAGACAAGAAAAAGCCGTGCATTTATCGGGAAAGGAATCATAGAAGGACAGAAAGTTATTCTTGCAAAGCCGCAGACTTATATGAACTTAAGCGGAGAGAGTGTCAGAGGGCTCGTGGACTATTACAAGATTGATGAGGAACAGGAGCTTCTTGTTATCTATGATGATATCAGCCTTGGAGTAGGACAGCTTCGAATTCGTAAAAAAGGAAGTGCCGGAGGGCATAATGGTATAAAAAATATTATTTCACATCTTGATACAACTGTTTTCCCCAGAATTAAGATTGGAGTTGGGGAAAAACCGAAGAAATATGATCTTGCAGATTATGTGCTCAGTCATTTTTCTAAGGCAGAAAGAGAAGAGATGGAAAAAGGTTATGAAAAGGCAGTGAATGCAGTTGGTATGATCTTAAGAGGAGAGATTGACGCTGCTATGAATGAGTATAATCGAAAAGTAAAGCAGGAGGAGGCATAGACAATGGAAGCCTTAATAGGGCCTCTGAATGAACTGGCAGAGTTTGAAGAATTATATAAGTTGAGGAGAAAACAGGCAGGGATGGTTAAGGTATCCGGTTGTGTGAATTCTCAAAAGACCCATATGATGTATGCATTGAGCGATGGCTGTAAATATAAAGTCATCGCCTGTTCTGGTGAGTCAAAGGCAAAGCAGGTATATGAGGAGTATCGTTTTCTGGATGCGAATACTTATTATTATCCGGCAAAAGATCTTCTTTTTTATCAGGCGGACATCAGGAGTAAGGAGCTTGTAAAGCAGCGGATGGAAGTGATAAAGGCAATCATTACTGATGATGCAGTGACAGTTGTCACAAGTTTTGATGCTTTTATGGATTCACTGCTTCCAAAGGATGTGATAAAGAACCGGGTTATTAGGATTGAAAATGATTCATCCATAGATATGGATAAGCTTTCTGAAAATCTTGCTTTTATAGGATATGACAGAGAGGTTCAGATAGAAGGACCGGGGCAGTTTGCAATAAGAGGCGGAATTCTTGATATTTATCCTCTTACAGAAGAGCTCCCGATTCGAATTGAACTGTGGGGAGACGAAGTGGATTCCATTCGGACTTTTGACGTGGAGACACAAAGGTCTATCGAGAATCTTACAGAGGCAGTGATCTATCCGGCTTCGGAGTTCCCGAAAGAGGACGAGAAAAGAGTGTCTTTTCTCGATTATTTTGATACAGAAGAAACGCTTCTTTTTCTCGATGAACCGGTGCGTCTTCTGGAAAAGGGAAAAGGTGTTGAAGAGGAGTTCATGGAAGCTCAGAAGCGCCGCGTGGAGAGTGGATATGATGTTGCAGATGGCGAGATGAAATTGTATACGACTGAAGAAGTAGTACAATGGATGAATGAGTATGCCAGTGTCGGCTTCTTTGCGCTTGAGATGCGATGTAAAGGGTTTGAAATCCGGGGCTCTTATAGCCTTCAGACAAAGAGCGTGAATCCATATAACAGTAGCTTTGATCTTCTCACACAGGATTTAAAGCGATTAAAGAGAAATGGATACCGGGTAGTTCTTTTGTCTGGTTCAAGGACAAGAGCAAAACGACTGGCGGAAGATTTGCGAGACTACAACTTGAGCAGTTATTACAGTGATGATATGGACCGAGAAGTAAAGCCCGGTGAAATTATGACTGCTTATGGACATGTGGCGGAAGGATATGAATATCCGCTTCTTAAATTTACAGTCATTTCTGAGACAGATATTTTCGGAAAAGTTAAGAAGAAAAAGAAACGAAAGGTTTACGAAGGAAGAAAGATCCAGAGCTTTGCAGAATTAAAACCCGGTGATTATGTTGTTCATGAGACTCATGGACTTGGCATCTATCAGGGAATCGAAAAAATCGAAGTCGATAAAATCGCAAAAGATTATATGAAGATTTCCTATGCAAAAGGTGGAAATCTCTACATTCCAGCAACGCAGCTTGATCTGATCCAGAAGTATGCAAGTGCAGATGCGAAAAAGCCGAAACTTAACCGTCTTGGCACACAGGAATGGAACAGGACAAAGACTCGTGTCAGAGGAGCAGTAAAAGAAATTGCAAAAGATCTCGTGGAGCTTTACGCTGCAAGACAAAACCAGGAAGGATATCAGTACGGGGAAGATACCGTCTGGCAGAAAGAGTTTGAAGAGATGTTTCCGTTTGAGGAAACAGAAGATCAGATGCTTGCAATTGAAGCTGTGAAACGGGATATGCAGAGTAAAAAGATTATGGATCGTCTGATCTGTGGCGATGTGGGGTATGGAAAGACAGAGATTGCTATTCGTGCGGCATTTAAAGCGGTACAGGAAAATAAGCAGGTGGTCTATCTTGTACCTACAACGATTCTTGCACAGCAGCACTATAATACATTTCTCCAGCGAATGAAGGATTTTCCGGTGAGAGTAGATCTGATGTGCAGATTCCGTACACCTGTCCAGCAGAAGAAGACGATTGAAGACTTGAAAAAAGGTCTGGTGGATATTGTAATCGGCACCCACAGAGTCCTGGGTGATGATATGAAATTTAAAGATTTGGGGCTTTTGATCATCGATGAGGAACAGCGCTTTGGTGTGCAGCATAAAGAGAAGATTAAAAAGATGAAGGAAAATGTAGATGTCATGACGTTGACAGCTACACCAATCCCGAGAACACTTCATATGAGTCTGATCGGAATCCGTGATATGAGCGTTCTGGAGGAGGCGCCTAACGACCGTATGCCGATTCAGACTTACGTTATGGAATACAATGATGAGATGGTCAGAGAGGCAATTGAAAGAGAATGCGCCCGTCAGGGACAGGTCTATTATGTCTATAACCGTGTGGAGGATATAGCTGAAGTCACGGCAAATGTGCAAAAGCTTGTGCCAGATGTAAATGTGGCGTTTGCTCATGGACAGATGCGTGAACATGAACTGGAACGCATTATGTACGATTTCATCAATGGAGAGATAGATGTCCTTGTCTCAACAACGATCATTGAGACAGGTCTTGATATTTCCAATGTGAATACGATGATTATCCACGATGCAGATCGCCTTGGATTGTCACAGCTTTATCAGCTCAGAGGGCGTGTAGGGCGTTCAAATCGTATGGCATATGCATTTCTTCTTTACCGGCGAGATAAAATGCTCAAAGAGATTGCGGAAAAGAGACTTGCAGCTATTCGGGAATTCACAGATCTTGGTTCCGGAATCAAGATTGCCATGCGAGATCTGGAGATCAGAGGTGCAGGAAATCTTCTGGGAGCAGAACAGCATGGACATATGGAAGCAGTCGGATATGATCTTTACTGTAAAATGTTAAATGAAGCAGTCCGTTACTTAAAAGGGGAAGCAGAGGAAGAGGATTACAATACAACAATTGATCTGAGCGTTGATGCATTTATTCCGGACAGCTATATCGCTAATGAATATCAGAAACTTGATATATATAAGAGAATCGCAGCAATTGAATCTACGGAAGAGATGGAAGATATGACAGAAGAGCTGATTGACCGGTTTGGAGATATCCCGAAAAAAGTAGAGACACTTCTTAATGTGGCGGCTCTGAAAGCGGAAGCGCACAAACTCTACATCACGGCTGTGGAACAAAAAGGCGAGACCTATACATTTACCATGTATGAAAAGGCGAAAGTAAATCCTGAAAAGATTCCGGCCCTCATTGAAAAACATAAAGGAGAGCTTACTTTTAAGGCAGATGCGAAAGAGCCGTGTTTTGTATATCGAAAGATAAAAAAGAATAAAAAAGAACAGCAGATGAGTCCATTAGAAGTTGTGAAAAATGTGTTAAATGAAATTAAGGGATTGATTGACCGGTAAGGATAAGGTATACTATTTTAGTGTACGATGTATTTAACATGTACCAAGGAGGAGCAATAGATTATGAAAAAAAGATTATTAATGATAGCCACTGCGATGATGCTTACTGTTACTTCCCTTACGGGATGCAGTTCTCTGAAAAAGGATGATGTAGTTGTCAAAGTGAATGATACAGAACTGACTGCCGGAGTGGCTAATTTTTACGCAAGATATATGCAGGCTATGTATGAAACATATTATGGAGCATATCTGGGAGATAATATGTGGAATACAGAAGCTGAAGAAGGAAAGACTTATGAAGAGTCCGTAAAAGATTCTGTGTTAGAGGAACTCGAAACAATGCTTGTACTGGAACAGCATATGGATGAATATAACGTATCTCTTTCTGACGATGATAAGGAACTGATCAAAAAGACTGCAAAAGAATTCGATGAAGATAATTCTCTTGAGAATAAAGAAAAGATTATGGCAGATACAGAATCTTTGGAACGTTTGCTTACTTTGCTCGCAATTGAGCAGAAGATGACAGATGCGATTGAAGCGGATGCAGATACGGAAGTATCTGATGATGAGGCAGCTCAGAAGAGTATGGATTACGTACTGTTCTCTTATACAAAGGAGGATGCAGATGCCTCAGAAGATGAGGAGAGTACAGAAGATTCTACTGAAATGACAGATGATGAGAAAGCTTCTGTACGGAAAGAAGCAGAAGAATTTGCAAAAGCTGCAAATGAAGACAGTTTAAAATTCAAAGAACTTGCCGAGGATGCAGAAGTGGAAGTCCAGACTGTTACATTTGATGCAGAATCAGAGACACCTTCTGCAGATCTGGTCAAAACAGCAGATCAGTTAGAAAATGGTCAAGTGACAGGTGTGGTTGAGACAGAGGATGGATGCTATGTTGCCTGTGTGACAAGCCTCATGGATAAAGATGCTACTGAATCAAAGAAAGCTGAGATTGTTGAGGAAAGAAAATCAGACCTTTATGATGAAGTAACAGAAAAATGGATGGATGATGCAAAAATCAAAGTTTACAAGAAGGTTTGGGAAAAAGTTGATTTTAATGCTGTCAGTGTAACCATCAAACAGACAGAGCAGGATCCATACGCTGATGAGATTCAGACAGATGATCAGGCAGAAGAAAGTGATACAGCTGAAGAATAGAAGTAAAGAATAATAATACATATAAAAAGAGGGAAGATTTTTTGAAAATCTTCCCTCTTTTCATGCTTTATATTACCACAAAATGGCGAAAAAATCAAGTCTGGTAACTGTTTGTCTAAGGCAGTATAATCATCGGACAACAAGACGATAATAAGGAGGATTGCGGATGGAAAACAGTAACTGGATGATGGAAATATCAAAGCAGGGGCAACTGGAAAAATTGGAGAAGACAAATGAGTTTACAGAAAAATATGGTCTTGCGTTGTCAAAAGAAGATGCAGAACTTTTGGTTCAGAAGAGAGCGGATAGCTTAAAGGAACAACAGAGAGTGGAATTTGGCGAAGCGATACTTCCGAAAATTATTTATGAGTTTTGCGATTCGGATTTTATTTATCAGCAAAATTATGCGGAGACTATGGGAAGGCTTCAGGATATATTTTATCTTTACAAAAATGAGATGATGGATGAAATCTCGGATGATGAACTTCTTCATTTTATGAGAGAACAGTTTGATACTGTGTGCCACGGAGATGTGGAATATTTGGAAAGCACATGCCTTGACATCTTTTCGCAGGCAATCAGAGCAGGATATTGCGGACATAAAAGAAGTGACGGATACGGAGAGTATGAAAAATTTGATATCGTTCCAAGATGGGAGAAAGAAATCTTCTTCGAAACGCTGAGAAATCTGGGATTGGAGTAAAGGGTAAATGAATTATGAGATGAATGAACTTTTGCCGGTAGTTGCAAAGTTGACAGAAAAATATACAGCTGGACAGAGTACATCTGTAACTTATGAAAGAGCGCAGAAGCTGATGGAAGCTGTTCTTTATTGTGTAAAGGAATTTGAAAGATTAAAAGGGCTGGCAGCAGAAAAAATTTCTGCACAAATGGCCTATGAAATCGGATATCAAAAGGTTCTTGAAAAGACAAAGAAAGTTAAAGAAGAGTATGATAGAATGATAAAAACTTTTCAGGCATACGGAAATAAGAATTATTATGATACGGTAACAAAAGCAATTCCAGGATTTTTCTTATATTATGATGCAAGGTTTGCTCCTCAGGAAACAGTTATTACTATGGATTATCCGACAATTTTACCAGTATTTGGAGAAGCAGGGATCCGTGCGGTTGAAAAGTATGTAAGATATATTTCTCTGGAGCAAAAGTTTTTATCAAGGCTTCCGGATGCCTATATCAGACGGACATTGAAATCCTATTGTAGAGATTATGAAGAACACTTTTTCAATATCTGCAGTATCGTTTTAAGAGATATCATGATATGTCTGCTTATGAAAAAGAAGGTGGGCGAAACGATTGAGGAATCGGAATATGATAAATTTTACACTGAAGTTCACAAGCAGAGTATAGAGGAATTGGAAGAAAGTTTGAAACAATTGCTTCAGTGGATGGTAAATGAGAAATATGAAGGAGATCATATGCTTTATTTGTATCTCAGTGGAGATATGAGGGATTTTGCTGTGTGGTTAAAAGAATGCATGTCTTTTCAAAATATGATGTAAAAAGCATTATTTGAAGCTCTGGAAATTCTGGATAAACAGATTGAAGATTTTTATTATAATTATCGGAAATAAACGAGAAGTTTTTGGAAAGAGGTCTTTACAGTATGAAAAATGAAGTCAAGATAAGGATTGCCACTATAGAGGATGCTAAATCACTGCTGGACATATATGCGCCTTACGTGGAAAAGACAGCAGTTACGTTTGAATATGAGATACCGACACTTTGTGAATTTGAAAACCGGATCCGGTCTGTGCAGAAAAAGTATCCATATCTGGTTGCACAGGTGAATGGAAAAATCGTAGGATACGCTTATGTCAGCCCGTTTAAGGAGAGGCCGGCCTATGACTGGGCAGTAGAGACATCCATTTATGTTGCGGAAGATGAAAGAAGAGCGGGAATCGGAAAAATGTTGTATGAAGCGTTGGAAAAATGTATGAGTGAGCAGTATATTTTAAATTTGAATGCATGTATTTCCGTGCCGGATGGAGAGGATGAGCATCTGACATATGACAGCGTGAGATTCCATGAAAAAATGGGCTATCGGATGGTAGGAGAATTTCATAAGTGCGGATATAAGTTCGATCGCTGGTACAATATGGTGTGGATGGAGAAACATCTCGGAGAGCATAAAACAAATCCGGAGAAGGTTAAAAGGTTTGATGAAGTTATAAATACCAAATGATACTTGACAAAATAATATTACAAGTGTAATACGAAAAAAACTGCGTGCAAAATTCGTACGCAGCTTTTTGTATGATGATATATCCTATTTACAAAACAAAAATTTCTACTGTAAAAATGTTGTGAAAATATCATTGACCAGTTTTCCGTCTGCTTTTCCTTTTACTTTTGGCATAAGGACCTTCATGACCTTGCCTTTATCTTTTGCAGTCGGAGCTTCAATGCCAACTTCTGCTAATGTAGCTTTGATGACTTCACGGATTTCAGTTTCATCCATCATTTTCGGGGCATAGCCTTCCAGAACGTTCAGGCGGGCGGTGCACTCTTTGATAATGTCCTCGCGGTCAGCAGGGGTCATATCAAGTGTTTCTTTTACCTGCTTAATTTCCTTTAAGATTACCTGAGTCTCTTCCTCAGGAGTGAGGTCGCTTCTCTTATCAATTGCTTTATTTTTCAGTGCGGATAACAAAAGTGACAATGTCTCTTTGGTTTCTTTGTCACCTGCTTTCATAGCTTTCACCATGTCAGCTCTTACTTCATCGATTTTACTCATGATTCATCCCTCCAAATCTATTGTGCAATCTGCATTTATTTATTCTAGCAGAAAAGGTGAGCAGTTGACAAGTGCCGGTAAGTATAATCCTCAGAATTAAAACATGAAATCACTTCATTCACTCAAAAAGTATTGCTAAGGGAATATTACTTTGATACGATGTAGGCAATAAGAAAGGGTGTGAGGAGATATGGCGATTATACAGGAGAATTATATTACTGTGGTCTGGCTCTTACTTCTGATCCTTCTTTTGATTGTTGAGATCATTACCGTGGGTCTGACCTGTATATGGGCGGCAGGAGGTGCGTTGGTTGCTCTGTTGTTGAGTTTCCTTAAAGTACCTGTTATGTGGCAGGTCATTGTTTTCTTCGTTATAACATTTGTCCTTCTCTGGTTTACAAGACCATTTGCTGTGAAAGTTATTAATTCACAACGTGAGAAGACGAATTATGAGGGGATTATCGGAAAGACAATCCGGATTTCGGAGAGAGTGGATAACATTCATCAGACTGGAATGGCGGTTGTAAATGGTCAGGAGTGGACAGTAAGGTCTGAAGATGACAAAGAGATTCTGGATCCGGAAACCTTGGCAAAAGTCATTAACATTTCAGGAGTAAAGTTAATTGTAAAAAGGTATGAGGAGGAATAAAAGATGGGTATTGTAGGATTTGTTTCATTATTTGTTATTATTGTTATCTTGTTATTTATACTGATTTCCTGTATCAGGATTGTAAGGCAGGCGCAGGCACTGGTTGTTGAGAGACTTGGAGCCTACCAGACAACATGGAGCACCGGACTTCATTTCAAGATGCCGATCATTGACAGGGTAGCAAGAAAAGTTGATTTAAAGGAACAGGTTGTGGATTTTGCGCCGCAGCCGGTTATCACAAAAGATAATGTTACGATGAGGATTGATACAGTTGTGTTCTATCAGATTACAGACCCGAAGATGTTCTGTTATGGTGTTGCAAATCCGATCATGGCAATTGAAAATCTGACAGCTACAACACTCCGTAACATTATCGGTGATCTTGAGTTAGACCAGACGCTGACATCCAGAGAGACCATCAATACAAAGATGAGAGCATCTCTCGATGTTGCAACAGATCCGTGGGGAATTAAGGTCAACCGTGTAGAACTTAAAAATATTATTCCGCCGGCAGCCATTCAGGATGCCATGGAAAAGCAGATGAAAGCAGAACGTGAGAGACGAGAGGCAATTCTTCGGGCAGAGGGTGAGAAGAAATCTACAATCCTCGTGGCAGAAGGTCATAAGGAATCTGCGATCCTGGATGCAGAGGCAGAAAAACAGGCAGCAATTCTCAGAGCTGAGGCTCAGAAAGAAGCAATGATCCGTCAGGCAGAAGGTGAAGCTGAAGCTATCTTAAAAGTACAGCAGGCGAATGCAGATGGTATCCGTTTCCTTAAGGAAGCTGGGGCTGATGAGGCTGTCCTTACGATGAAGAGTCTGGAAGCATTCGAAAAGGCAGCAGACGGAAAGGCAACAAAAATCATTATCCCATCTGAAATTCAAAGCCTTGCAGGTCTTGCAAAGAGCGCAAAGGAAATTATTTCCGAGTAATGATTTTGTGGAAATGAAATACATAATTTAAAAATGCAGACAAAGGATAGGGAGGGAGATGTATGATACATGTACTGATTCTGGAAGATGATGTGGAATCATTAAAGGCTCTGGAAAAAATACTGACAGATTATTCGGATAGTATTTGTGTTCATACATCTTCTTCTATTCATGAAGCGAGAAAATTGATTGATGATGATACGAGATATGGTCTGTTTCTTTTAGATGTGAATTTGAATGGTGATAACCATGAGGATATTGGCGGGATCTTGTTTGCCCGGGAAATTAGAGAGCGCTTTTGCTATACATTTACTCCGATTGTGATGGTAACTGCTGTGGGAGCCATGGAGATGCAGGCTTACCGCGAATTGCACTGTTATCAGTATATTATGAAACCGTTTCAGAAAGAACAGGTCATAGAGGTTGTGAAAAAAGTACTGGAAAAGGAAAAACAGGAAAAACCGCCAGTGATTGTCGTAAAAAAAGACGGAATCAATTATCAGGTGAAATGTGATAATATCCGCTACATAGAAGCGATTCACCGGGAAATCCGGATTCATATGAAAAACGGGGAATGGGATATTCCGTATATCGGACTGAAACAGATTCTTCAGAAGGTTCCGAAAGATATGTTCCTGCAGTGCCATCGCGTGTTTGTGGTGAATAAACAGGAAGTGGAATATTATGATACAATGAACAGAGTGATCAAGCTTAAGGATTGTAAAGATGTAGTGGAGATAGGAGTAACTTATAAGACAGAAATAGGGAGGCTGATCAGTGGTTGAGTGGATAAGAAAATTTTTATATAGAATCTTTTGTGTACTTGCGCTGTTGGTTTCCGTATATCTGATTGTGGATTTTTTGATCAGTGGAACATTTGATTATCGCGTTTTTCTTATGTTCCTGCTGATGGTGGTTGTAATTATCTGGGGGATTGCAGACTGGCGTAAGAGCTATCTTATCATGCAGAAGCAAGAAACAGAGATCAAACTTTATCAGCATTATGTCCAGCCGTTGGAAGAGCTGGTAATGAGGCAATCAGCATATATTACGGAAGTAATCAGGAATGATGACAGCAGACAGTATCTTCCTCTCTTAAGAATCAGTGACAAAGTTCTTGCAGGATTTCTTTATAGTAAAATTGTCCGGGCACCGTCCTTTGTAAAAACCGAAGTGGAAGTAAAGAGTCTGGAAATCATTTCCGGTATTTCAGAACATCATCTGATAGAGATTATCGGAACGCTGGTAGATAATGCTTATGAAGCATGTACGGAAGAAAAGAATCAGGTAATGATGGAAGTTGATTCTGAAAATGACAGACTGGTGTTTTCCATAAAAAACCAGATTGAAGATGACAGGTTGAGTGAGATCGGGCACTTTTTTGAAAAAGGATATTCTACAAAAGATGATGCAGTAAAGCATGGTCTGGGATTATATAATGCAAAAATACTTGTCAGAAAATACAAAGGGGATATTTTTGTGTGTACAGATAAGATAAAAGATAAAAACTATCTTTGCATGAGAGTCGTTGTATAGGTTTTTATATGGAAATACTGATTTGGAAATGATAGTTTGAGAATGGTGGATTTAAAAGTGGAAACAATAAAATGCGTATTATGTCCAAGAGGATGTAAGGCAGAACGGGAAAAGAAAAGGACAGGCTTTTGCGGTGAGACAGACGCAGTCAGAGTATCAAGAGCGGCTCTTCATATGTGGGAAGAGCCGTGTATTTCTGGGGAGAAGGGCTCAGGTGCCGTGTTTTTTACAGGCTGTACACTCAGATGTGTCTATTGTCAGAATTATCATATTTCCAATGGAGAGGTTGGAAAGGCAGTAGATGTTTCGAGGCTTTCTGAGATTTTTCTGGAGCTTCAGGAAAAGGGTGCAGCTAATATAAATCTTGTGACACCTACTCATTTTGTGCCACAGATTATCTGTGCTTTAAAAATTGCGAAGGCAGAAGGATTAAAACTTCCGGTTGTCTATAATACCAGTGGTTATGAGAAAGTAGATACATTAAAAATGCTGGAAGGATATGTGGATATATATCTTCCGGATTTTAAATA
>JBJEMB010000075.1:0-3450 GCA_051879455.1 Lachnospiraceae bacterium | reverse complement strand
TACTTTACACCTGCCTTACTATTTCATGTTCTCATTATAAACCAAATTTGACTTTTTCACAGCTATTTTCATTCATCGTAATGGCTCATCCATCATCGAATACATTTGCATAACAAATATTCTCTATATACAAATTTATCAATCCCAGATCTTTTCTTGGTCGCATACCAGGCGACATTTTAAACAAAAAAAAGAGAGACCACCTCATAAAAGGCAATCTCTCTGTATCACATCTTTGTGCCAATACATGTATTAAACCATAATTATTTCATGCAAGCTCAACCCCTTTCTCTTTGCTATCTTTTCCCTGCTTTTTCGCAATAATCTCCTTATTGATTTTCAACCGTTCATGAATAGATTTCTTTTCCTTTTTTTCCATTGTTTTTTTCCCTCTGTAAGGGAGCCCTGTTTTAGGGCGCCCTTATCAGATACTGCTCTTTCAGCCAACTTCTTTTCTCCATCCACCGATAATTGAACTGCTCCTTCTACTCGTTCAGGTGCTTTTTCTTCCAAACTGCAGAAACTCTGCAAATACGGCAGCACATGCTCCTGCATATCCGTAAGATCCGCCATATATGCCTGAAAGGATTCTTCTCCCTTACCCTTCTGGTAATTCAACCAGCTTTCATCATGCAGCTTCATTTCATTCTGATTCTTCAACTGGCTCACAATACCGCCGTTTCCATCTCCGATATTGATTTTTCCCTTTAATTCCTGCATCTGGTCATGATCTGGGTAGTAAATTGTAAAGTACATCTGTACAGTTTTCTCCGGCATTCCAGTCTTTGAATCTGCTTGTGAAGCCAGTTCTGAATCCATTTTGGCTGTTATTTCATCCAGACTTCCCAGCTTCTGATAACCTGAAATATCCATTTCCTTATCCTCACAGAAATTGATGCGGACAACCGGTACTGCTGTCTCCGGTATCTCAGGCTGGTAATCTTTCAGTTTCTCTAGAAGTTCTTCTGCCCGTGGAGACTCTTCGCATTTCTCATCTATAATATCTTTCAAAAACGGAATGTACCTATGGGCATATCTGCATCTTAATTCCAGTGCAACAGTTTCCACCATATCTTCCTCGGGGCTAAAGTTATCATGATAATCATAATGATCAAAGTCTTCCGCTAATTGATCCAGTGCTGCAGCAAGTTCATCCGCAGTCATTTTGTCCGGATAATAATGGACATTTAATTCCTTTGGAGGATAATACCGAAAATCTGGGAACGCTTCTACAATCTTTTCCAGTGCTTCATGTACCATTGGAAGTGCTGCCAGAAATGCCACATCATCCAGGTTGTCTCCCCGGATCGATTTCCGGCTGACCAGAGATACTTCCGCCTCATCATAAAATGTATCATTCGGGTCACGGTAAATAATGCCCATGCCGTTTCCATAGTAGCTTAACGTTGGATCTTCGATGATTTCCCGGTATTTTGCAAGTATCTCATCCAGATTTGTACTCTTATATATTTTGCCAAGGCTATGGTATTCATCACATTCTGCAGCATAGTATTCCAGATACGGCTCTTTCTTCGGAGGCATATTGTTCAGGACATTATCGATCATATTGTAGTTTGCCTCCTCCAACTCTTCTACTTTCGCCAATGGCTTGTACTCCCCTTTGGCTTTCATCTGCTCCGTTTTTTCATCCAGATACTGTTCGGATCTTTCAAGAAAATCTTCCAATGTACCAGTCTTATCCGGTCTGATCGGGTTCATATCTACTTTCATATTTCCGACCTTATACCCTGCTTCATTCAATACGGAAAACAAATCGTCCTCACGGGCAGTCCCCTCATAAGCAATTACCACATCCACATCGGATTCCTCATTGTATAACCCATCCCTTGTACGGCTTCCGTACACACGCACAGCCTGTATCCTGGCATCCAGATCATTTTCCATAATCTCTGCCTGTGCAATCGCCCATACGGTTTCTTCGATTTCTGACCGGCTCATTCCATTTAATCCAGCTTCCACTTCGGTATGATCCGAAATAACTGGAACCCGCTTTCTCTGGCCTCTTGCTTCCAGAAGGATCTCTGCCTCCACTTCTTCCGCTTTTTCCTGCAATTCATCATAATCTACAGGTATCCGTTCTAACTGTTCCAGTCCCTCGTCCTCTAAAATATCCTGAATAGCCTGTCTCATAGAAATATCAGGATCATCTAAAATGCCTCCGTCCATGAGTTTATACTCCTTATCATAAAAGGAATAATCATATCCTTCCGTTGCCACCTGAATAGAAAAGTATTGATCCCCGATCCGGTAAGCCACTTCCTCTCGGTTCAGTTCCGGCTCCAATTGCAGGAAATCCGGCAATTCACGGAAACTGATACTGTCTACAAAATAGGCTTTTACATTCCCATTTTCATTGAGGACAACAATATCACTGACCGATAAAGAATGCCCGGTATAATCTTCCGGATGGGCAATATTGAACTTCTCATACAGGGAATCCAATGTATCGCCATAACGCATTTCATCAGAGTAGATTAACTCATAGTCCTCTTTTTTTACCTGATATCCATGTCTTTCAATGAAATTCAGATCCATAAATTCATATTCTCTGCCGGGACTGCCGTCTATGATCTGGTATATTCCATATCTGTTTTCTGTCCCCAGAAGAAGTTTCGCCTCTTTTAGTGACGTTATCTGCGGATACTCCTGCATCCGTTTTTCCAACGTTCTAATCCGTTCCACATCCTCTCTCTCCATCTGGTAATGCTCCGGTCCTCTCTCAATCTCCATCCGTTCCCGCACCGCAATCGGTCTTTGATAAGTGGTAACCAGAAATACTGTCTCCCCAGCATCGAACATCTTTAATGCTTCATCTCTATCAAGATCTGTCATTGGAGTCTGATACAATCCTGCTTCCTCAAAATCTATTTCGTCTTCCTGCTCCTGCATACGCTGCCATGCCTCTTTTTCAATTCCATAGAGACCTTCATGTTCCTGTATCATCTCTCTGCTGGCATAGTCCCCATGGGAGTCATCTGACTGCAGGCAGTACACCTTTTCCCCGACACGATGAAGTTCCAGTGCCATCTCCTGACGAAGGGGAAACATATCATCTGCGGTATAGCCATATCCCTTTAGCTCTGCCATACCAACAGAACGGTCCGGGAAGCCGTCAATTTCCTCTCTGGCATCCCACAGGATTTCATCCACCTTCTCTTCATCCGAGGAACGGACAGCGCCTGCAAGGTCTCTGATCATTTTCCTGATATCATAATCATCCCCAGTCATAGCCGCATATTCCAGAACCTGTTCTTTCTGTTCCTCTGTAAATAAAATATTTTCCCGCTGTTCTGCCCGTTCCATCTGTCTCTGAGCATAATCCCGGACTTCTTTTTCTGCCATTGTCATATTCCTGTTCATTGCCATATTCATTCTCCTCCTACCGTCCAATTCTTCTTGCAAGGACAATCAGCCTGCCATTTGTGCTGG
>JBJEMB010000074.1:0-3469 GCA_051879455.1 Lachnospiraceae bacterium | reverse complement strand
GTGACACAAAAACAAAAATCTATCTTAAGTCTGCATAAAAATTTTCTCGAAAAATATCCACAAAGAAAAATTCTTGAAATATCCACGAAAAGTAATAATGATCTAGGTGTAAAATTAAGCGCATTTAATTTGATGATTCATACGAATGAACGGGCATTCTCGGTTGAGAGTGCTTTTCAGAGCAGCAAAGTATTTGAAAATGGCGGACCTTATACGGATTTATTGAACAAATCCTCAAAAGAAGCCAAAAAGGATCCGCGGATTCGTAATAGCGGGAAATTAAAAGCATTTCATTATTTTAATTCCATTTATCCTTTGGAGCCTAAAGATTATTTTTATAACTGGCTTTATATAAATACGTTGTTCTTGAACAATGATTTATCTGAAAAGATCCAGGAATACGATTGTTTTACGGATATTGAATTTAACCCTCAAAGATCGATTAATTGTCAGGCGAAGGCAGCCGCAATTTTTACCGGACTGGCGAAAGCAAGGGTGTTAAAAGAAGCATTAAATGACCGGAAGTTGTTCCTGAAATTAGTTTACAATTATGAGAAAACAGAGGAATATTTTATAACATAATTCTACGGATAAGTTGGAGAAGAGCAGATGATTTTATTATATGCCTATATTCAAAAATTTAAAAACTATGTGAATCAGGAAATTGTCTTTGATAATTCCTATAAAGTCACTTTTTCAGATGGAGAGCTTTCTATTACTGAGCTTGGAAATAGTGCAGCGAGAAACATTTTGCGCGGAGATTATAAACCGAATAATCTGCATCTGTTGGTGGGGAAAACCGGATCAGGTAAAACGAATCTGCTTCAATTGATTGGGATGAAGTATGACATTAGAACACAGCGAAAGTGGGATGGAGAAGATGACTCATATTTCCTGCTTTACAAAATCGGTCAGAATGAATTCTTTCTGGAAATCTGTGATGTGGAAATGAAGCAGTTCCCGGTGAAGAAGGAAAAGCATAGTCTTTCTATACCTGAGGTAATCAAAGAAAATGCGGCTCGTATGGATACCGTTAGGACAGTACGTTTTCGAGTAGAGGAAACCCATGGTGAAAAAAGGGCTTGTTCGGAGTTTACGGAGATATCGGAATATGGATATGATATTTCAACTCCTGATGAAAAAGTGCGGAACATGGGGATTATTATTAATAGTTATGATATAAATGCATTTATTAAACCACCATATCCGGATGAAAAGGAAAACTGTGAGGATATGGGAAATGACTGGATTGGGCGATTGGTTATCCCATATCACAGAACATCACTGTGGGAAATCTGTGATTATATACGGGAGTATTCGGCACAGATGGAACCGGGAGACACGAAGCGGCAGGCAACTTTCGTTTTATCAACACACAATTTTGCGGACAAATATCCGATTCAGTTACCTGGAGCAATTCGGGACGAGTATTGGACATTCAGTGAGATAAAGCGAGATGAGGAACTTGCATATTTTGATGAGGATGCCAGAGAACGTATATCAAAGCGCAAGAAGAAAAATAATCTAAGCTATAGACAAATGTTTATTCATGATCTGTGGACGGATTATGCAATCTATCTGCGTAAGTGGATTGAGAAGATCCATAGTTATAATGATAGCTTTGATCCGTCTGCATTGCCGGATGGAGAAAAAATATCAATTGTAAAGAAATGTATAAGGCTTGCAGAATATATTGATCGGATAGATAATGGAAAGTCACATGGTGTTTTGTGGCAGATTATGAATGATATTAAGGGTATCGGAAAGATTCTTGAACAGATAGATGAGAAATATTTCACTGTTGATACTTTTTCGATTCCGGTCACAGAGATGGTGCGCGGAAAGAATAAAGAATTATTTAAGAACTTATTTGAACGTATGGAACAGTATATTCCTGATGATGCGGGCATATTTACTGCAGAACTTTTGCCTTACGAGTTTACATATTTAAGCACCGGGGAATATCAGTATGCAAAAGTATTGGGTGGACTTGAAGAATACATGAAAATGACATTTTCAGGAGAAGGGCGAAAAAAACGTGACAAAATTGTACTGCTTGATGAGCCGGAAGCCTATATGCATCCGGAGCTTGCCAGACAGTTTATTGCAAAATTACTTGAGATTACAAAACGCTATGATGATGAAACAACTCTCCAGATTATCATAGGAACCCATTCGCCGCTTATGATGTCGGATGTTCTTGCGGAGGAAATTACGAGAATTAACATAGATAAAAGGTCTGGAAATGCAATTGTAAAGAATGGGTCCGATAAGGAATATTTTGGTGCTAATATTCATGCAATACTGTCGGACAGCTTTTTCCTTGAGTATACAATTGGGGAATACGCAAGGTCATATTTACAGAATGCATATGATCAGCTGTATTGCTGCAGAGAAAGCATTTGCCCTGTTGCAGAAACTCAGAATTATGTGCATACCATGCGTTTATTGTTGCCGTACATAGGAGATGAACTTATTTACCGGGCATTTGAAATACTTTTAAATGAGTTAGAAGAACGAGATGTACCTGTAGAGTAAAAGAAGGTGATCGGATGGTAAAGATACAAATAAGTGATGCAGCACTTGAAAAAGCATGTTATGAGCATTTCAGAGCGATTTGTTTCTATGTGAAAAGGAAAAGAAAAAAATATCAGAAAGAATTATTTGAGGCAATTAGTCGTTTGATGCCATATGATAAGGATTTCGAACAAAGTATCACAAGCGATGACTGGAGATGGCTTAAGAATTTTCTTCTGGCAGATGTGGAAACACTAAGAAATTTTACGAAAAAGAAAGATTTACTTCAATTTAAACAGTTCAGGGATTTATATCTGAACCGTTTCTGTGCAGGAGCAGACAGATATATTGATGAAACACTGCAGTATAATGCATATACATTTCTTCGAAATCTGGGAACCTCAGTATGTCCGTATTGTGATGAAGAATATATTGAAATCCTTAAGACAGAAGATGAGAAAATGCTCAGAACTACTGAGATAGACCATTTCTTTCCGAAGAGCGATTATCCGGCATTGGCATTATGCTTCTACAATCTTATCCCCAGCGGTCAGAATTGCAACGGGATAAAACGTAATAATTTGTTGGGCATGAATCCGTATGAAGAAAATATAGAGCAATGCACATATCTTTACCCAAATTTGCCAGTGGGAGTGAATATGGAGAATGTAGATGTCAATGACTGTGAAATATATTTTCATCCAAAGCAAGGAATGCAAGAGAATGTAAAGACACTCTGCCTGGAACAGCGCTACAAAAAATACAAAGATCAGGTACACCGGTATTTAAAAATAAAACAGCAATATGATGAAAATAAAGTCAGAGAAATGGTAAAAGCCGGTTTTTTCCCATCTGTTGAGATGGCATACCGAGTTCTATACGGTGAGTCCCTGCAAGAGAACGGGAAACCGCAACTGTTGGGAAAGCTAAAGCATGATTTGGTGGGGCGATA
>JBJEMB010000073.1:0-3493 GCA_051879455.1 Lachnospiraceae bacterium | reverse complement strand
CTCCATTCTCTTCCTAATTTTTAATGATTTTATGCTCACCGCTCACAAGATTGATCATTGTGATTTCACCGGATTTTTTTATATAAATTAAATTTCCGGCATAATATTGTTTTCCGTATTCAATATACTCTTCTAAAAGTTTCCCTTTATCTTTCTTAATCATTTCTACGTTCTTTGATTTATGACGGAAATCTTTTGCAAGAATAATGGCATCCTGCGTTTTTCCTTCATCATATAAAATGATTGTATTTTTACGAGTATACATGATACGCAGCTTCTGACGGATCATAGCATTCATAAGTTCATCTATCACGATTGCAAATCCAATGGAAGGTGATTCTTTTCCAAATTTCTCAAGAAGTTTATCATAACGACCACCTTTTACAATTGCATCACCTGTTCCGAATGTATATCCCCGGAAAATAATTCCGGTATAATATCCATATGTTCCTCCGGTCATACTTAAGTCAAATGTAATAAACTTTTCCATTCCATACATTTTCAAAATATTATAAATCTTCTCCAGCCGTTTAATTGCCATAATTCCTGCGGAATTTGGTGCAATATCCTTTGCTTTTGTAAGAACTTCCAGTCCTCCGACCATCTCACTCAATGCTACAAACGCCTCACGCGAACTTCTTTTCACTCTGATTTTGTCAAGGTAATCTTCCACTCCAAAATAATTCCGGTTATTGATCAGATTTATGACTCTTTCCTCAGCCTCTTCATCCAGATTTGCATCTTCAATCAGGCTTTTAAAATAATCTACATTTCCTACACTGAGCTGAAACTCTTTTAGCCCGACGGATGATAATGACTCTATAACAAGCGCAAGCATCTCGGCATCTGCTTCAACAGAATTGTCTCCGATAAGCTCCACACCCATCTGAGTGATTTCTTTAAGTCTGCCCTGATTCGTAGAATGATTGATAAAAGTATTTCCTGTATAACATAACCGGATTGGAATCTGTTCGTCTGCAAAAAGTGTTGCGGCTACTCGCGCAATTGATGGTGTGATATCTGGACGCAGAGCCAGTGTATTTCCATCTTTGTCAAAAAATTTATACAGATCTTTTGATGGAACGGTACCTATTTCTTTTCTAAACACATCAAAATATTCAAACATCGGTGTCTGAATATCATGATATCCATACAGATGGAATGACTGAAGAATTCGATTTTCAAGCGTCTTTTTCTTTCCACATTCCACATTATATATATCCCTTACTCCTTCCGGAGTGTGCAATAATTTCTTCATATTATATTTATACCTCCCGAAACACTTTAGTGTGCTACCATGTTAAAAACCTTATAGCATTATAGAATCATAACCTTCACTTGTCAAGTATACTTCTAAATCTGCAAATTATTTCTCACGCATATCGAGATCTTTATTTATCATATCAAGATATGGAACGTACACACCCTGTTTAAGTTCGAAAAAAAACTTTTCATTAAGCTCATCAAAACGAAAGCTTTTTCTTCCGCCATTTTCAGCTCTTTTCCAGAACATAACCATCTCCTCATAGCGCATATAGTAAACAATATTTTTTACAGAATAATAAATCAGCAAAAAAGCGATTCCGCCCTGTTGTTCGAATTTTCCCATGAACTTTACCTGATGCTCATGAATATTTTGAAGCGGAAAAGTATCAGCAACACATTCCTTTGCATCAAAACAGACCGGTATTCCCTGTACTGCCCCTATATAATCGACCGTACTTCTCTGGTCAAAATATGCCAGTGTAATCTGACGATGTTCTTTATCCATTTTCACCGGAGTGATCGGTGTAGGTATCTTCTGCATCAACCCAAGATGCTTTTCCTCGTACCGTTCATTTGTCCGGTTAATCATATCTTCAAATGTTGAACCTCTAAGGCCTCTTGAATTCCATGTTCCCATGATGTCTCCTCAATTATTTTCCAGAAAAATGCCGGTACTTTGGCAGTGAATGTTTTTTTTGAAATTCCCGAAAGTACTCCTTTAAGTTCTGGCATTGTTAATTCATATGCATGAAGAAGCTGGTCTTCTATGTGATATTTTTTCTTAAATGGTTCATTGAAACTCCGGTCTCCATACTTATAATCACCAACGATCGGATGACCTTTCGATGCAAGATGTGCACGGATCTGATGTGTTCTCCCGGTGATCAGATGTACTTTTAAAAGTGTCAGCTCATGTCCATATGCCAGTGGAATATATTCTGTCTCTATGGGGAGAAACTGATCTTTTGATCCTTCTTTTTCAAATTCTTCTTTTGATACGATCGTTACCTTATGTTTATCAATATCCCTCTTTAAATATCCATCGATATAGGCAGATTTCTCTATTCTTCCCTTTACTATGCACAGATAATATTTCGCCAGAGTACGTATCTTAAACAGTTCAGAAAGCTGTTGTAATGCTGCAAGTGTTTTTCCTGCCGCAATGATACCGCTTGTATTCCGGTCCAGTCGATTACATATGGACGGTCGGAAAGTACGAAGCTCTTCTTCTGTAATCTGTCCACTTTGAAGGAGATAAGATATCACATATTCATTTACCGAAAAATCCGAGACTTCTGCTTTTTGAGAAAGCATTCCAGACGGTTTATTAAGGAAAATCACCTGTGAATCTTCGTAAATTACAGGAATATGAAACTGTTCTCCTTTTTTTATAAGGTTTTTCATTTCATTTACATTCTCATTTTGTCCACCGGAAAACTTTTCAATCGTTTCCTCTGACAAAAATAATTTTACTTTGTCTCCAACAGATAACTTTTCACTTCCATCCGCTTTCTTTCCGTTTAAAACAATATTCTTTTTTCGAAGCATTTTATAGATAAAGCTTCCCGGAGCTTCTTTCAAATATTTTTTCAAATATTTGTCTAAGCGCTGCCCGGCTTCATTTCCACGAATATTAAGTTCTCTCATAATCTACATAGAAGTTGTCAAAATCAATTGACGGATCCTTTTCTCTTTCTTTTTTGTCTCTGGCTGTTCTACAGTGGCAATACTGTTCATTCCTTCTGCTCTTGTAATAAATGCAGTATAGTCATGAAAAACTTTTACTGTAACTTTGTCGAAACGGTTATTATGAAGCATTTCTTTCAAATATCTTGCTACTTTTACTTCATCTGTTTTCTGACTGCTTGTATATCCACATACCGTATGTCCTGAAATAACGAATACATCTACCGGCATAACTTTATCATTTCCGGTAATGACTGTATCATATACTTTCGTAAGCAAAGGTGCTTTTTCAGTAATCTCCTGAAATTTTTCAGGTTCAATACTTTTATGGGGTGCCATAGCAATAAACTCAACCAGCATCTTTGATGCCGGAAGGCAGCCAACAATTGCAATAACTGTAAAAAGATTAAGCCTGGAACCTGTCTGTATATAACCAAGCACAACAAGCGCAATGACAATTGCAAACTCGGCAATTGCCCACATCAGATATTTTGTCTTCTGGGCTTTGATATAGCCCGGATGTCCTTTTTGTATACTCATA
>JBJEMB010000072.1:0-3502 GCA_051879455.1 Lachnospiraceae bacterium | reverse complement strand
GAGATATGGATGAGCGTGACATAATCATCATTTGTTTGCATGGACAGCAGATTATTATGCCGAGCTCTGCCAGCGATGATAGTGATTGCGAGGAGTAACGATGAAGAGAGGCTTTGGAGGGGGTAGCAATACCCTTTCCATGGAAAGCTGTCGATTTGTAACAACAGCAGCGGGTACTGCGGTATATGCTGGCGATGGTAGTTGCCTCGGATTGTATGAAACAGAGGATGCTGCTGTTGAAATGATTCGGCTGATGATTAGTGATTATTCAGATGGAGGTAGTGCTGATGAAATATGATGGTTGTGCAGTCGGTTCTATTCTTCGCAAGCTTAGAAACGACAGAAATATGACTTTAGAACAGATGAGTGGAGATACGGGTATTAGCGTATCAGCAATTAAGCAGTATGAACAGGGCGGCAGACAGATTAGTATTAGAAATCTTTATGTGTTGATTGATTTCTTTGGTGTTGATGCAAACACAATCTTAAATGTGTCTGAGCCTAATAAAGAGATATCCATTGACGAAAGGCTAAAACGTCTGGATAAGAAACAGAGAAATTATTTGAAGCAAACTTTTATTTACATGGTAGACCATGTGAATGATATAGCTTCGTAAGGAGGATGGCAGATGAGTAGAACAAAGAAAAGGAAGGTTTTCGAGTGTATTGAGTATCTGTCAGTAGAGGCTCCTTTAAATAAAGTAGACTATCTGGAGGATAAACAGAGCAAATACATTCGTGAGTATGTAAGGAATAAGGAATACATGATTGTCGGAACTGAACGCAGACATGGTTTCTCGCAGGGAGATGTCAATCGTCAGTGGGCAAAGATTGTAGAGATGATTCGTAGAGGAAAGGTACAGGGGATAGTGGTTGCAAATATGGCAGCAGTAGCCGCTGATGTACCGGATGCATTTTATAAAGTAGGACAGGTTATCGAAGCCGGTGGAATTGTTGTATCGGTAGATGATGGTTTGCTTACACTTAAGATTGGAGGATTTGAAGATGGATGCTGTAAAGAAGAAAAAAACATATAAGAAATACAATAAATTTGATGTGGTATATGCAGATTTTGGGAGAAATCCTAATGGAGTTGAGGGAGGCGTGAGACCTGCAATCATAGTCTCGTGCGACGCTTCGAATCATGAGCATGCCCCTCAGATTTCAGTGGTGCCCCTTAGCACCAAGCTTAAGGATATCCCGGTTCATGTGAAGATTGAACCAAGTGATGTCAGAGGATATCGTCTGAGAGATAAATCTGATTTTATGCCGGAGGATGCACAGACTCTTGCAAAGGGGTGTATCAGAGGAAAAAGCGGTTATATACCTAAGGACTCGGCAGTAAGAGAAAGTATTGATCGTGCGCTTATCATGCAGTTTGATCTTTTACCGGTAGCTAGAAAAATGGTTATGGAAGAACTGGAAAAGGAGGACAAGGCGAATGGATAACAAGACAAAGAGAACAAATAACAAGAGATTTGTCAGATATCCTGAAGGTGCAGAAATGTATTCTATGGGAATTACTAAGTTTCAGGAACTAGCAAAGGATGCCGGGGCTTGCTATAAGATAAATCGTCTTGTGCTTGTTAATTTGGATATTTTGGATGCGTATTTGGAGACATTTCATATAGAAGACGAAGATTTCTATAAATAGGATTAACAGAACCATATTATAATATGAAGAAACTCATTTTCAGTAAATGGGGATGTGCTCTGGTGTGGAATAAATAGAGACATCAGGACAATTAGGTATGTATCCATGTGCAGGAATATAAAAGAGGTTACACGAAAGTGATTGACATTTTGTCGGACATAAAGTATAATGTGTACAGATGGAGGTATTTGAGATGGCAAAGATGGGAAGACCAAAAGTCGATAAACCGGCTGATAAGAAAGTAACGGTTCGATTCACTGAGGAAGAACATGAATTGCTAATTGAATACACCACAAAACATGACTTAACTATGACGCAAGTTGTCAAACTGGCAGTTATGGAGAAATTAATGGCTGACCAGAAATAGTGTAAACTCTTTTCTTTTGGAAAGGAGAACAGATGGCTTGTAGAAAAGATGGTAAGGGGCGTGTTCTTAGAAAGGGAGAGCACTACCGAAAATCAGATGGTAGATATTCATATATCTACACAGATCCGTTAGGAAAGCAGAGAACGATTTATGCGAAATCTCTGGTTACACTTCGGCAGAAGGAAGAGCAGTTAGTTAGAGACCAGATGGATGGACTCAATGTATATGTGGCTGGTTCAGCAGATGTAAACTTCTTGTTTGACAGATACATTTCGACAAAGACAGAACTTAGAAGTACAACCTATGCGAATTATAAATATACATGGGATCATTTTATAAGGGACACATTCGGTAAAAAGAAGATTAAGGATGTTAAGTATTCAGATGTCTTATTCTTCTATACTGATTTGGTAACTAACAAAGGTTTACAGATTAACACCTTAGAAAGTATCAATACGGTACTTAGACCAACATTTCAGTTGGCAGTACGTGACGATATTATAAGGAAGAATCCCGTAGACGGAGCCTATACCGAAGTGAAAAAGAGAAATGGTGGAACAAAGAAGACTAGACGAGCACTTACGGTCGAGCAACAGAGAGCATTTATTGAATATGTTGCAAAGAATCCTTTCTTTTACCATTGGTATCCATTCTTTGTATTCTTGCTTGGTACAGGATGCAGAATTGGAGAGGCGATTGGAATAAGATGGGATGACGTTGATATGAAGAAACGCACAATTAGTATTAACCACAGCCTTACTTATTATGTAAGAAGAGAAGATTCAACAAAATGTGAGTTTCGAGTGTCAGAGCCTAAGACCGCAGCAGGTGTAAGAACCATTCCGATGATGAAACCTGTATATGAGGCTTTGAAGTCTGAATATGAACGCCAGGAAGAGGAAGGTTTCTGTATTGCGAATATTGATGGGATGACCAATTTCATTTTTACAAATAGATTTGGCAATCCACATAACCCGCAGGCAGTGAATCGAGCTATTAAAAGAATCGTTGATGCACACAATGCAGAGGAAGAGGTTGCGGCTAAAAAGGAGAAGAGGGAACCGGTAATGATACCGAGATTCTCATGTCATATTTTTAGACACACATTTGCTTCAAGATTCTGCGAAAATGAAACAAACGTAAAAGTAATTCAAGAAGTCATGGGACATGCAGATGTCAGTACAACCATGAACATCTATGCTGAAGCAAATCCTGAGGTTACGAAAGAGGCTCTTGAGAAGCTGGCAAAAAATATGGATGTATTTTGAAACTAAATATGATATGATTAGAAAAGAGTCCTCTATTAAGGGGGACTGAGAGTTTGACCAAAAAAATTGGAAATGACTAACTTTTGACCAAAAACCGACTGGGATTTGACTATTTTGGCGGTTCTTGGCGAAGATAAGTCAAAAAGGAAATGAAGGAATGCGGATGAATGCGAATGAATTCAGAGCATGTGCCGAAACCTTCCCGACGATGAA
>JBJEMB010000071.1:1810-3509 GCA_051879455.1 Lachnospiraceae bacterium | reverse complement strand
TGTCATGTAACACGTCACAAAACGGAGGTGATCTAAGATGGAAAAACACATTCAGTTACCATTAACAGAAGAGGTGGCAAAGACACTTCACGCAGGTGACAGCGTTTATCTTACAGGAACAATCTATACATCCAGAGATGCTGGACATAAGAGAATGTGCGAAGCGCTGGCACGTGGAGAAGAGCTTCCTTTTGACCCGACTGATGCGACCATTTACTATGTAGGTCCTACACCGGCAAAACCGGGACAGGTCATCGGATCTGCAGGTCCTACGACAAGCGGACGTATGGATGCATATGCACCGACGATGATGTCTGTAGGTGCCAGAGGAATGATTGGAAAAGGCGCAAGACTTCCGGAAGTTGTAGATGCAATGAAAAAGTATTCGGGTGTTTATTTTGGAGCAATTGGTGGTGCGGGAGCACTTCTTGCAAAATGTATCAAAAAATGTGAGCTGATCGCGTATGAAGATCTCGGAGCAGAAGCTCTCAGAAAATTATATGTAGAAGATATGCCGTTAGTGGTGATCATTGACTCCAAAGGAAATAATCTCTACGAAGAAGGAAAAGCTGCTTATCTTGCATCAAAAAAATAGAGAAAGTAAAGAGGCTGTCAAAAGATGATGGCCTCTATTAGTTTTGTTAAATTTTACTATGGAAATTTAATGAAATTGGTGTATTATTTATAGCAGAGATTTGCTTTATCTTATTGATGTAATAAAGATAAGGAACGGAGGTGCCATATGGATTTTATAATCGAGAAGCTGGCAAAGATTGAAGAGACGGCGGAAGCCATTGTGGAAAATGCAGAAAACCGGAAATTCGAGGTTGAGAAAGAGATACAGGAAAAAAGAGATGAATTTGACAGCCAGATGGACAGGGAAATAGCAGAGAAGGTTGAGGCAATCCGTGCTGAGGGCAAAAAAAAGATGGATGTACTCCTTGAGGAAGAACACGAAAAGCACCGGGCAGCTATTGACAATCTGGAAGCAGAGTTTGCAGAGCATCATACAGAATATGCAAAGAACATCGTAAAGAATATATTAGAGGTGTAAGGTATGAGTGATCTCAGACAATACAGCGGGATTACCACTAAGATTCATGCCATGAAGGCGAAGCTTCTGACACAGCAGGATTTTGTAAATATTGCAGAACTGAAATCGGTTCCGGAAGCAATTGAATATCTGAAGGAAAAGCCCGCATATACAAAATATATCAACCGAATGGATGTATCCCTGTATCACAGGGGAAATGTGGAAAAGATCCTTGCACAGTCGTTTTATGATGATTTTACAAGGATTTTCCGATTTGCCGGGATGGAGCAGAAAAAATTCTTAAAAACATGCTGGAAGCGGTACGAGGTGGATCTCATCAATTACTGCTTAAGGATTGTCTTTAACCATTATGATATTCCTTTTGATATTGATTATAAAAAGGAAGTATTTGACAAATTCTCTCAGTTATCTGTAAGTAAACTGGTGACATCAAGAAATATTAATGAATTAATTGATAATCTAAAGGACACAGAATATTATGCCCCTCTTGCAAGATTAAGGGAATCTGGTGCGGCAACATTGTTTGATTATGATCTGGCACTGGATATTTATTATTTTTCAACAATGTGGAGACGGGAAAGACGTTTGCTGAAGGGGAAGGAAAAAGAAATTTTTACGAAAGATTTCGGAACGAAAATCGATCTT
>JBJEMB010000071.1:0-1710 GCA_051879455.1 Lachnospiraceae bacterium | reverse complement strand
TAAGACTAACAACTGCCCTTGAATGTATCCGCTACGGCTTATCTTCAAGAGAGACGTTAGGATACTTAGGAGGTGTGACTGAATGATTGTAAAGATGAAGTTTCTCAGCATAAGCGGTCCGAGAGATGACATCGATCGTGTATATGATGTGTATCTGTCAAAATATGAGATGCAGCTTGAAAATGCACTGACAGAGCTTCGTACAACTGAAAATCTGATTCCGTTTGCAGAGGTGAACCCGTACAAAGAACCGCTTGCGAAAGCGGAACAGTTTGTATCCCTTTTGGAGGGGACGGATTATACTGCGGACAGGAGCCTTTCACAGGAAGAGATGCTGAAACTTATCCGGGATGTGAACTGTCAGTATGTTGATCTGCAGGAAAAGAAAGAGCTTCTTAAGCGGCAAAGAGATGAGCTGATTGAAAAATATAATGTTCTTGAACCGTTTCAGCCTATGAATCTGGAACTGAAGAAGGTTCTTAGATACAAATATATGCAGGTGCGTTTCGGAAGGATTGGAATTGATTATTACAGACGTCTGGAAAAATATCTGTATGATGATGTCAATGCTGTATTCCTTGAGGGGGCGCGTAATGAAAATTACGTGTACGGATGCTATTTTGTGGCAAATCCTGATGCGAGCAAAGTGGACTCTGTGTTTAGTTCCCTTCATTTTGAGAGAATCCGCATTCCGATGGAATATATCGGAACTCCTCAGGAGATCTGTACGGGGATCCAAAATGATATTGCGGATACAAGAAAACAGATCCGTAAAATAAAAAAACAGATTAAAAAGCTTATGGAAAAAAATGCCGGAAAGCTTATTGGTACAAGGAAAAGACTGCAGGAGCTGTCCAATAGCTTTGATGTGAGGAAAGTAGCTGCAAGGGTAACAAATGAGCAGCAGGACGATCAGTATATTCTTTGCGGCTGGATGAGTGAAGAGGATGTGAATAAGCTTTTAAAAGAGACAGCGAATGATAATAGAATCTTTATTATGGTAGAGGAGGATCGGGAAAAATTTTTCGGAGAACCTCCTACAAAGCTTAAAAATCCTAAATTATTTAAACCATTTGAGATGTTTATACGTATGTATGGACTTCCGTCGCACAATGAAATGGATCCGACAGTCTTTGTCGCACTCACTTATACATTTATCTTTGGTGCGATGTTTGGAGATGTAGGTCAGGGATTATGTCTGTTTATCGGAGGCGGGATCTTGTATCTCACTAAGAAGATGAATCTTGCAGGAATCATATCTGTTGCTGGAATTTTCTCAACCTTTTTCGGATTTATGTTCGGAAGTGTATTTGGGTTTGAAAATATAATCGAAGCCCGATGGCTGAGACCGGCGGAGGCAATGACAGAACTTCCGTTTGTCGGACAGCTGAATACAGTGTTTGTGGTGGCGATTGCGTTTGGTATGGCACTGAATCTTCTGGTTATGATCTTCCAGATTGTAAATGCCATAAAGTCGCATAATATCGGAGATTTATGGTTTTCACATAATGGCGTTGCAGGACTTGTATTTTATGGATTCCTTGTAGTAACAATCGTATTGTATATGACAGGGCACAAGGTGCCGGGAAATGTTATGATGGTGATATTTCTCGGAATTCCAATTTTAATGTTTCTGTTTAAAGAACCGCTTACGAATCTGGTGGAAAAGAATCATAAGAAGATTAAAGGCGGAAAAGCAATGTTTTTCGT